>NZ_JANMZH010000287.1:0-4295 GCF_031383065.1 Microcoleus sp. OTE_8_concoct_300
TTGGCAATGATGTTTGGATCGGCTATGAATCCCTGATTATGCCCGGAGTAAAAATCGGCGACGGTGTCGTCATTGCGGCCAAATCCGTTGTAGTAAAAGACATTCCCGCTTACACCGTTGTGGGTGGAAACCCCGCCCAGCGAATCAAACAGCGTTTTAGCGATGGTGAAGTTGCACAACTATTATCCATTCGGTGGTGGGATTGGGAAATCGACAAGATTTCGCGCCATGTGAGCATAATTATGCAAAGCGATATTCAAGCACTCAAAAATGCCGAGTAAGCTCCCAAATACAACGAATTTTTATTAACAAAGTGGAGGTTTGAAAATGTTGAAAATTGCCTACTTAATTTTCTGTATTCTAGGGACTGCTTTGCCCTACTCCCAGTTAGTCCCGTTTCTTTTAGAAGAGGGGTTGAATATTAACGCTTTCTTCGGTGAGTTGTTTGCTAATCAAATTTCAGGTTTTTTCGGCATGGATGTAATAGTGTCATCCCTAGTTTTTGCTATTTTTGTATTTAGCGAAGGTTCGCGTCTAAAAATGAAAAACTTGTGGATTTATATTGCCAGTAACTTACTGGTGGGTGTTTCCCTGGGTTTGCCTTTATTTCTCCTAATGCGGCAGCGCAAACTTGAAGAAACACCTTGAGAGTTTTGTAGTTGTTGGGTTTTGCTTTCGCTAAACCCAACCTAACAATCTGAAAACCCAACATCAGCGTCAATCTGCGTGCATCTGCGGTTAAAAATCACAAACTTAGCTTCTTGCAAAAAATCTACTCTTTAATTCAAAACTCAGGGGGGAGAGGGAACCGTTAATCAACCCGCCCTACCCTCCCAAGAGGCACCGCCCCTACAACTTATTTGCTGGACCCACAGCATCGATCGCAGCTTCAAGAGCGATCGATACATGAGTCCAATGAGTCCCCCCCTGACAAAAAGCCACGTAAGGCGGACGCAGAGGCCCGTCAGCCGAAAACTCCGACGTACTCCCATCAATAAAAGTACCCCCAGCCATCACCAACTGACTCTCGTACCCAGGCATGGGAGCCGGCACCGGATCTAAATAGGAACCGACGGGGGAATTTTGCTGAACCGCGCGACAAAAAGCAATTAACTTATCAGCAGAACCGAATTCGATCGCCTGAATCACATCTCTGCGCCTCGCCAAAGGAATAGGATTCACCCGATAACCCAACTTATAAAAAACATAAGCGGTCAAATGATTTCCCTTCTTCGCCTCCCCCACAACACCGGGAGCCATAAACAAACCCTGAAACAGCAACCGATTCAAATCAAAAGTTGCGCCGCCGCTGCTGCCGATTCCCGGCGCCGTCAAGCGACAAGTTGCCTGCGACACCAGATCCGCCCTGCCAGCGACGTAACCTCCTGCAGGGACGATCGTACCCCCCGGATTTTTGATCAAAGAACCAGCCATCAGATCCGCACCGACAGCAGTAGGTTCACAATTTTCAACAAACTCCCCGTAACAATTATCAACAAAGCAAATTGTGCTAGGATTCTGATGTTTGACTATGGCGACGATTTTTTCAATCTCAGAAATAGACAAACTCGACCGCCAAGAATAGCCACAAGAGCGCTGGATAAAAACCAGGCGAGTCTTTGCTGAAATAGTAGAGCTCAATGCCTGCCAATCCACACTTCCTTCCCGAGTGAGAGGCAACTCACGGTAACTAATGCCAAACTCAAGCAGTGAACCTTGACCTTGCCCCCGCAAGCCGATCACTTCTTCTAAAGTATCGTAGGGAGAACCAGCCACTGCCAACATTTCGTCACCAGGACGCAGGATGCCAAAAAGAGCACAGGCGATCGCGTGAGTACCCGAAACAAACTGTACCCGGACAGCCGCCGCCTCTGCCCCTACCACTTGGGCAAACACCCCGTCCAAAGTCTCCCGACCCAAATCGTCGTGGCCGTAACCCGTAACCCCTGCAAAATGGTGGACTCCAACTCGGTGGCTGCGAAAAGCTTTTAAGACTCGTTGAAGATTTTGCTTGACTGTCGCGTCAATACCAGAAAAAATCTGAAAGAGTGCCTGTTCTGCTTCCTGTAGCCGTGAAACGCTATTCATCTATACCTCGCTCACCCTTGGCGTGCGCGCTGTTCATTATGGCGTAGATGTGGCCCCTAGTTTGTAAACATAATATATTCATGACGATTGCAACTTCCAAAAAAACTTCTCCTGATTGGCCTGTCATAGGCTTTATGGCCTTTCTGCACATCGGTGCTTTATTTGCTTTGCTGCCGGGTAATTTTAGCTGGTCTGCGGTCGGGCTAGCACTATTCCTGCATTGGGTAACAGGTGGTTTAGGAATTACTCTCGGATTTCACCGCCTCGTCACGCACCGCAGTTTTCAAACACCGAAATGGCTAGAGTATTTTCTAGTTATTTGCGGTACTCTTTCCTGTGAAGGTGGCCCGATCGACTGGGTGGGAATGCACCGGTTACACCACATACATTCCGACACGGGAACAGATCCCCACGATTCCAATCAAGGTTTCTGGTGGAGCCACATGGGCTGGATGCTTTCGGATCTGCCGATCAGAGTTGAAATCCCCCGCTTTACCAAAGACATCGGCGACGACCCAGTATACAAGTTTCTCCAAGCATATTTTATCCCCATCCAAGTTGTCTTCGGTGTGTTGCTTTATTTATTAGGCGGCTGGTCTTTCGTGGTTTGGGGTGTGTTTATGCGGATCGTGGTGGTGTTCCACTGCACTTGGCTGGTGAACAGCGCTACCCACAAATTCGGCTACCGCACCTACGAGTCGGGCGATCGCTCGACGAACTGTTGGTGGGTGGCTCTGCTCACCTACGGCGAAGGCTGGCACAACAACCACCACGCCTTTCAATACTCGGCTCGCCACGGTCTCCAATGGTGGGAAATCGACTTCACCTGGATGACAATTCAATTGCTGCAATCGCTGGGTTTGGCAACCAAAGTGAAATTAGCAGAAAAATAGCGATCGGCAATTAGTCATTGGTTTTCGGTCATCTGTTCTGGACGAATGGCTCGTGACCAATGCCTAATCCTGTTTTTGTGATCGGTATAGGTTGGGTTGAAGTCAGCTTGCATCCTCTGGTGCGATCGACCCAACCAACACAATAATCAGTTATAATAGATTTGGGAAGAAAAAATTTTGTTTAGCATCCAAAATTTTTATTGTCAAGACAAAACGCTAATTTTTTTTCCATCCTAATCCAAAATCTATCATTCATTATTTATTAGTTTGGGCAAGTGTTCCACAAAATAGTTCACTATCTCAATCCCAACTTTTATCGGTGAATGTAGCTCGGCATCTAATCAGAAATCAAAAATAGAATGACAATTGCAACGCAAAACAAACTCCAGTACAATTGGGCACACATTATTAGTTTAGCAGGAGTTCACATCGGCGCTTTGTTCGCCCTGCTTCCGAGTAACTTCAATTGGACAGCAGTTGGTTTAACTGTATTCATGCACTGGGTAACAGGCGGTTTGGGAATAACTCTCGGATGGCACCGCCTGCTCACCCACCGCAGTTTTCAGACACCAAAATTCGTCGAATATTTCCTAGCTTTTTGCGGAGCGCTTGCGTGTCAAGGAGGAATTATTCATTGGGTTGGTCTGCACCGCTTGCACCACACCCACTCGGACGAAAGCGCGCTCGATCCTCACAATGCCCAGAAGGGTTTTTGGTGGAGTCACATGGGTTGGATGCTTTATAAAGGCCCCGCCCACGATGAAATTCCCCGTTGCACAAAAGACATTTCGAGCGACCCGTTTTACCAATTTTTGCAAAACTACTTTCTCCCCATTCAAATCGCATTTGGCGTCTTGCTCTACTTAGCAGCAGGCTGGCCTTTTGTAGTTTGGGTAATTTTTGTCCGCTTAGTTTTCGTGTATCACTGCACCTGGTTTGTAAACAGCGCCACTCACCAATTTGGCTACCGTACATACGAAACAAAGGATAGTTCTACTAACTGTTGGTGGGTTGCGGTTTTGACTTACGGCGAAGGCTGGCACAACAACCACCATGCTTATCAATACTCGGCGCGTCACGGTATGAAATGGTGGGAAATTGACTTCACTTGGATGACAATTCAAGTTTTGGAAGCACTAGGTTTGGCTACTAAAGTGAAATTACCAGCTAAGTAGCAGGAATTGAGTCCTTGACGCAGAAGCTCTGTAGGGCGCTTATGCCCCACCTTACCGCTTCAGAAACCCGGTTTCTTTGAGAAACCGGGTTTTTTGGTGACTAAGGATCGCGAATTAAATAACTTACAATTTTAATTGT
>NZ_JANMZH010000342.1:0-27012 GCF_031383065.1 Microcoleus sp. OTE_8_concoct_300
GCCCGGATTAAAGGGTTTGCCAAAAGCGAACTTCTGAGGACTAAAACTGACTCCGTAGATGCGGCACTGATTGCTCGTTTTTGTGCGGCGATGAAACCGGCTCTGTGGACACCAACCGCGCCTGAAGTCAAAGAATTACAAGCCCTGTTGCGACGGCTCGAATCTGTGATTGAAATGGCTACGAGCGAGCAGAACCGTCTGGAAACAGCTACGCCAACTGTTGCCGGTCTTACCCTGGCACACTTGGAGTATCTAAAAGAGCAACAGCAACTGATCAAAAAACTCATTAGCGACCATTTTGACCAGTACCCACATTTAAAACAACAACGTGACCTCTTGACCTCAATTCCTGGAATTGGTGAACAGACGGCCTCGGTATTGTTAGCTGAAATTCGTGAGATTTCCGATTACGACAATGCCCGTCAATTAGCTGCTTACGCGGGTTTAACTCCCTGTGAACGGAGTTCTGGGACTTCGGTTAAAGGCAAAACTCGTTTGTCCTGTACCGGTAATGTCCGACTGCCAAAGGCGCTGTATATGCCAGCAGTAGTAGCGATGCGTCACAACCCGTTACTCAAAGCTATGAGCGAAGGATTATTGGGGCGCGGCCAAGTCAAAATGCAGGTGATTGGTGCTTTGATGCGAAAGTTAGTGCATTTAGCTTTTGGGATTTTAAAATCCCAAAAGCCTTTCGACCCCAATTATTTGACTGCTACCCCTTGACAGTTCAAGACAGTATCTACTCCAAACCCATACAAAATCAGTCATTGCCATCTAAAATCTCAAATCTAAAATCTCAAATGGTATGAGCTATAAGTTGGGAATTCTGAGTTAAAGACTTTTTTACAAAAAATACCCAAAAAAGTATTAATAATCACCGAAATTATTTAAAAAATATGTATGAATAAAAATAGTTTTGTAAATCGGGAATTAAATCATTGATTGTTCCCAAGCAAAATCAACTATACCCAGTAAGACAGTAAAAGTATCACACTTTAGATACAACTTGAAGGCAGATTGAGCATGACATCAACGACTAGGGATTCCAGTCACATTCAATTTTGTATAGGTCGCGATCGCGCAGACATCGCACAGATCCAAGAACTATTTAAAGCAGCCGCCTTTTGGGCGAGGGAACGCAAGATAGAAGATTGGGAAATTGCGATCGGCAACAGCGAACCAGTTGTCACAGTTTGGGACGGCTCACGGGCGATCGGCTTTGCCAGAGCCACCTCAGACGGCATCTATCGAGCCACCATCTGGGATGTCGCCATTCACCCGGATTACCAAGGTGCAGGACTCGGCCGCCAATTAGTGCAAACCGTCTTGAGTCACCCTCGAATGTGCCAAGTTGAGCGAGTTTACCTGATGACAACTTACAAACAAAGCTTCTACGAGCGCATCGGTTTTCAGAAAAACGCTAGCACCACAATGGTACTTGAAAATCAGGTTCTAGAAGAGATTGTCGAATTAGAAATTAGCAAGGGCGAATTGCTAACTGCTAATTGTTAAATAAGCACAAAACTTGTACCGAAATCTATAATATGTAGGGTGTGCAATGCGCACCTTACTCCCTATAAATAATTTCCATCTTTCATCCTCCCTCGAACCTCTTCCCGACCTCCGTTAAATTTGTTAAATCCGTTGCCCTCTTCCCGACTTCTGTTAAATCCGTTAAATCCATTACATCCCGTACACGGCTCGTTGCCTTTCTTCCTTCTTCACGAATTTGCCAAAGGAATAGAACACTGAGTCCGGTTAAAATTGCACTCTTCGGAGTCAGAAGGCACAGCCAGAACTTCTAACTTTCCGCTCATCAAAGTTAAAAGAGTCTGATTCATCAATAACCTCATTCCAGAAGACACCAGAGAATTATCGCTGCTCTTAGTAGCATCACACTCCAAATCGTGCTTCAGCAAATCCCAAGACTCGCTCCAAGCACTAACTGAACGCTGATCGTCCACCCAAATGTGAACATATCCAGATGTCGGCGAAGAATGCGCAGAAACAGAAATACTGCCCTCCTCCATCTGAGCAACAGCAGTATCTACCAAATTGACTAAAACTTGCCTAAACCTCGGCAAATCTGCCAATACATAAATCTCCGGATCAGGCGGCAATATCTCCAAACGAATGCCCCGGTTAGCAGCTTGCAAGTAAGTTAAATCATCAACTTCCTCAAAAACCTTAGCTAACTGAATCGGCTCAATATCCATCCTGTCAGTGCCATGATCAGTTTTAGCAACAGAGATAATTTCATCTATCAATTTCACCAGCTTGAGTGCCGCGACGTGAGCTTGCTCGACAAACTCTCGTTCCTCAGCAGGATCGTCGCACAAATCCGAGAGAATTAATTGCAGCGTACCAATCATAGTGCTCAGCGGCGATCGCAACTCGTGAGAAGTTCGAGCCAAAAAACCCGCCTTAAATTGGCTCATCTCCGATGCCATCTGATAAGCCAATTGAGTTTGCTTAAGTTGCTCGCAAAGGGCATCAAACTTCTCTAAGTGAATTTCTTGAGGAGTTGGCTGCACTGTGGGCTCGGGTTCGGGCTGTTGCGAGCTTTTTTGCCGCAGGCGCCAAATCCAACTGCTTCCCACACCCAGTGCCAGTCCCATACCTAAATATATAAAGTCGCTCCAGCCGATCGGCGCCATATTGCTTTGCCTTGGAGTTTAGCTTTTAGCATTCTAACTCGATCGCGCCCTGTCGCAATATTTTCCACTCGCTGCCAGTCCATTTAGCCACAGTCGAAGGCAAACTCGAAGCTGTTGTCCCTGTTGCTAATTCAGAAGGAACTAATGTCAAGACTTCCGGAAACTGAGCCTCAATTTCTGCCACCGACTCCAGAGGCGGTTGGCCGGATAAATTGGCGCTGGTGGTAGCCAAAGGGCCTGTCTGCTCTAGAATCTTTAGGGCAATGGGATGGTTAGGGACTCGTAGCCCTATTGTACTCGGGTCGATCGAATTCATCGCCGCCGGGACTTTTGCCGAAGCCGGCAGCACCAAAGTTAACGCCCCCGGCCAATAGGATGCGACTACTTGCTGCCACAATATTAAGTCTACTGGACTCCCCTGCACGTAAGGCCACAAAGCCCTCGCCGATGCTGCCATCAAAATCAGCGGTTTGTCTTGACTGCGGCGTTTAGCTGCAAAAATCAACTCCGAGCGATCGGGCCTGACAGCCAAAGCTGGTACGGTATCAGTGGGAAAACTGACAATATAATCTCCTGAAATTGCCCCTTGAATCAAGGAGTCGATCGAAACTTGCGCCATCATTCGATTTTAGATTTTAGATTTTAGATTTTAGATTGAAGAATTGGGTCGGCGTTTTATTTAAATAATTGTAGCGGCTTTTTCCGATATTGTTGTGCAGCAATTTTTGGAAATCCGACAATTCCTCTTCACCGCTGAATGCACGCTTAGGAACTATAATAAACTTCGAGTCTGAGACAGGATAGAGAGACGGCATCGAATAAATTACTAATAAATTTCGGGCTTCAATAAAAAAAATTAAAAGATTCCATTGAAAAGTCTCTAACCTTAAATGTAAACTTTTATGACAAGTTTCAACACTTCTGAGAAACTGTACATTATAATAAGCATAAAAAAGTTATACTCGGTAAAAAATCAGCTCTATCATAAAATTAACGGAGAGAGAGAAAATATGGACGCAATTACTCTTGCAATTGTGACTGGTCTTGCTATTCCTCTGACTAAAGATGCGATCGCAGATGCTTATGCCGCTCTCAAAGCTGCCTTAAAGAAAAAATTTGGCGGCGAAAGTGATGTAGTCAATGCAGTCGAGCAATTAGAGAAAAAGCCAGACTCCGAAGGTCGGAAAGCTACGCTACAGGAAGAAGTTGAAAATGCGAAGGTTAATGATGACCCTGAAGTTGTGAAGTTAGCTCAAGATTTCCTCAACCAACTTAAAGAACAACCAGGTGGACAGGATATTATTAATCAAATTCAAAACAACACAGTGAGCGGTGTAACTGTTGGTGAAAACTTTGTATTTAACCCAGTTCAAGAAGGTAAGAAGAGTTAAGACAACCGACACATGACAAGGGTTTGATTGAACAGACAATAGATACACTAAAACAAGGATGAGAGGCAGTGCTGGCTTTAGCTGAACTAACCGCCAAACTTGTCTCTCCGCTTCCTAAAATATGAGAGGTGTTACTAGCATGAGCCAGTCAATTCCAGAACCCCAATCTCAGGGGCAAGAAAATCTCATTAAGGATACTAATGTTCGCGGTGACTTAATCTTTGCTCCTGTTCAGCTTGGAACTAAGATTGAGACTCAAATTGTCCAGATTTCAGTGGCTAAGGTTACGCAGCAGCAGCTAATTAAGATTTCACCTTATCAAGGACTAAAAAGGTTTAATTTCAAAGATAGAGAACGTTTTTTTGGTAGAGATAAGCTCATTGCTAGATTGTTGGAAGCAGTGAATCGAAGTAACTTGAGCTTAGTTTTAGGAGCTTCGGGAAGTGGCAAGTCCTCTGTCGTGCGGGCTGGGTTAATTCCTGAGTTAAAAAAATCTCTGGAGTCTCAAATATTTTATGACTTCATTTTTACCCCCAATCAAGATCCCTTTGATTCCCTATATCGGTGCTTACTCAGTGAGGAAAAAGATTATAATTTTAGTAAATTTGAAGCTGAGATTGCCCTAAACGCCAAGGCAGATACACTAAGTGAAGTAATTAGAAATTTAAAGAAAAATGAAGAACGTTGGTTGATTTTTATCGATCAATTTGAGGAATTTTTCACTATTTGTGAAGATACCAAAAAATGCAAAGACTTTATTGAAGGGATTGTCAAAGTAGCCAATTCAGGCGATACTTCTGTCAAGATTGTTCTGGCAATGCGAGCCGATTTTCTAGAGCAATTGAGTGCGTATCCAGACTTAGGGGAAATTGCTAATCAAAAAAATATTCATCTGGTGACAGAGATGTACTCGGATGAACTGCGACAGGCGATCGAGCAGCCAGCAGCTAGGCATGGGGTAGTGTTTGAAGAAGGGTTAGTTGAACAAATTATTAAAGAAGTTGAGGGACAAAAAGGATTCCTTCCCTTATTGCAATACACTCTCGATTTGCTTTGGGAAAGTGAATGCAAAACGATTGGTGCTGATGGTCGCACTCATATCGAAGACCGCACCTTAAATAAGGTAAGTTATGCCGCTTTAGAGGGTGTAAGAGGGGCGTTACAAAAGCATATAAATGAGATATATCTAAATCTAAATCAAGATGAACAGACAGCTACTAAGCAAATTTTTTTGAAACTGGTAAATATCGTTGAAACGGAGTCAGGCAGTAAAACAGTTAGCAGACGAGCCTATCAAAATGAGTTTGTGAGTGAATCAGTCAAAAAAACTCTTAGCAAATTTATTGATGAAAAGTTGCTGGTGAGTAGTAGCGAATATTCAAATACACAAGCAGTGCTAGTGAGTAAAAATGAAGGCTTGCAACAATCTGCTACTGTAGAAATTGCCCATGAAATTTTGCTGTCTTCCTGGGATGTTTTAAAGGGCTGGATTGAGCAAGAAAAAGAAGCAATTATCCTCAAAAATTGGTTAGCTGGTGAAACAAGACGGTGGCAAAAAATTAGATTAAAAAATGAATCAAAAGCTAATGATGAACTCTTGAAAGGTTTTCAATTAGCTAAGGTTGTAGAGTTTAGAAACCAAGATGCTTTTGAAAATGTTGGTGGCCTAAGACCAGAGGAAAATCAATTCATTGATGCCAGTGTTAAACAGCGAGATCGCCAGCAAAAAGAACAAGAACGCCTCAGACAGCGGATCATTTTAGGATTAAGTGCAGGCTTTATCGGTGCTTTAAGTCTAGCAGGGTTCGCCGGCTGGCAATGGCGAGAAGCAGAAATCACAAAAAGTGATGTCATGGTTCGCTCTGCCTACATACTTTTAAGTCAAGGGAAAGCGTTGGATGCCCTGATGGAAAGTTTACGGGCAGGAGTATTAGTTCAACGTCTCAAAGCTGAACCCTCACAAGAATTAGCAGGTGCATTGAAACAAGCAGTTTTGGGTTTAAGAGAGCGTAACCGCTTGGAAACCCATAGCAAGTTGGTTAAGAGTGTCAGTTTGAGCCCCGATGGCAAAACCTTGGCTTCTGGCAGTGATGACAAAACTATCAAACTCTGGGATATCGCCACCGGCCAGGAAATCCTTACCCTCAAGGGACATAGCGATAAAGTTAATAATGTCAGTTTCAGCCCCGATGGCAAAACCTTGGCTTCTGGCAGTGATGACAAAACTATCAAACTCTGGGATATCGCCACCGGCCAGGAAATCCGTACCCTCAAGGGACATAGCGATAAAGTTAATAGTGTCAGTTTCAGCCCCGATGGCAAAACATTAGCTTCTGGCATTAATGAAGGCACCATAAAACTTTGGGATGTCACCATCGGTAAAGAAATCCACACTCTCAAGGGTCATCTGGAGCAAATTTCTAGTGTCAGTTTCAGTCCTGATGGTAAAACCTTAGCTTCTGGCGGTTGGGGTAAAATCATTTCTGACAGTGATGTCAACACCATTGAACTCTGGAATGTCACCACTGGCAAGAAATTTCGCACTCTCCAGGGGCATAGCAACCATGTTAAAAGTGTCAGTTTCAGCCCCGATGGTAAAACCTTGGCTTCTGGCAGTTGGGACAACACCATCAAGCTTTGGAATGTCACTACTGGCAAGGAAATCCGCACTCTCAATGGGCATAGCAACCATGTTGAAAGTGTCAGTTTCAGCCCCGATGGCAAAACCTTGGCTTCTAGCAGTTGGGACGACACCATCAAGCTTTGGAATGTCACCATAGGCAGGGAAATCCGTACCATCAGGGTGCATAGCAGTTCGGTTGAAAGTGTCAGTTTCAGCCCCGATGGTAAAACCTTGGCTGGCAGTTTGGGCAACACAATTAAGCTCTGGGATGTCATCATCAGCAACGAAATTTGCACCTTAGAGGGGCATCGCAGTGAGATTACGAGTGTAAGTTTCAGCCCTGATGGTAAAACCTTGGCTTCTGGTAGTTTGGACGACACCATCAAACTTTGGGATGTCGCCACTCAGGAAATCCGCACTCTCAAAGGGCATAGTGGCTATATTGAAAGTGTCAGTTTTAGCCCCGATGGCAAAACCTTGGCTTCTGGCAGTTGGGACAACACGATCAAACTCTGGGATGTCACCACTGGCAAGGAAATCCGTACCATCAGGGGGCATAGCGATAGAGTTAATAGTGTCAGTTTCAGCCCCAATGGTAAAACCTTGGCTTCTGGCAGTGATGACAAAACTATCAAACTCTGGGATGTCACCACTGGCAAGGAAATCCGCACTCTCAAAGGGCATAGCAATCGGGTTTCGATTGTCAGTTTCAGCCCTGATAGTAAAACCTTGGCTTATCACAGTTCGGGCCTCATCAAACTCTGGGATGTCTCCACTGGCAAGGAAATCCGCACTCTCAATGGGCATGGTTGGATTTGGAGTGTCAGTTTCAGCCCCGATGGTAACACCTTGGCTTCTGGCAGTAGTGACAACATCGAACTCTGGGATGTCACCACCGGCAAGGAAATCCGTACCCTCAAGGGACATAGCGATCAAGTTAATAGTGTCAGTTTCAGCCCCGATGGCAAAACCTTGGCTTCTGGCAGTGATGACAACACCATCAAACTCTGGGATATCACCATCGGCAAGGAAATCCGCACTCTCAAAGGGCATTGGGGTGTTCAAAGTGTCAGTTTTAGCCCCGATGGTAAAACTTTGGCTTCTGGCAGTGGTGACGGTGACAACACCATCAAACTCTGGGATGTCGTCATGGACAAGGAAATCCACCCCGATGGTAAAACCTTGGCTTCTGGTAGTGATGACAAGACAGTCATTTTGTCGAAAAGTTTTGAGGATTTATTTAACGATTTACTGGTGCGCGGTTGCGATAAGGTGCGGGTTTATTTGCACAACCCCAGTGCGAATGTCAGCGATAGTGACAGACATCTATGTGATGGTATTGGTACTGGGAAAAGTCAGAAATGATGTTCGATTTATGATGACAATACTTTCTTACTTCTTTGCCAACGATATCTCGGAAAATCAAGCAACAATGCACATTCGATAAATTATATCTTTTTTTGCCTTGATCCCTAACGCCGATAGGCTAAAGCAAAGCGATCGACTCCTGCTAAATCCGAAAATATCTGAACTTTGCCATAACTCCCGTGACTTTCCAGCATATCAGCTACCGCCTCAGCCTGTCCCGCCATCATCTCAACCAACCAAACTCCCCCGGATTCTAAATAATCGGGAGCCGTTTCTACCAAATGCCGGATGCAATCTAACCCGTCAAAACCGCCGTCTAAGGCCAGATGAGGTTCGTGTCGGACTACTTCGGGTTGCAGAGTCAGTACCGTGCTGCTGGGAATGTAAGGCGGGTTAGACACCATGCCGCTGACTTGACCTTTGAGAAATGCTAACGGTTCCCACCACAAACCTTGATAAAAATTAATTCGCGATCCAAAACCCAAATTCTCAGCATTCAGTCGAGCAACTGCCAAAGCTTCCGAACTGCAATCTACTGCATAAACCCTAGCATTTGTCAACGCACAAGCCAAGCCGATCGCGATCGCCCCGCTGCCCGTCCCCAAATCCACCCAATGCGATTTTGGATTGACACCATAGTTTTTAACAGCTTCTACAGCCAAATCGATCAGCAATTCCGTTTCAGGACGCGGAATTAGCACCGCCGGCGTTACTTTGAGCGAAAAATGGCGCCAATGTGCAACTCCCGTTAAATACTGCACCGGCACCCGTTCCTGCAAGCGCCGCTGCCACAATTGGGCAAGTTCAGATAAAGACAACTTTAATTCAATTTTTGGCAAATCTTTAAACGACTCCAAACGCAGAGCCAACCTATCCAAACCAGCCAGCTCTTGCAGCAGCCAGTCAATTTCTGCTAGGGGAATGTCAGAGGATCTCGCCTCCGCTGCCGCTTGATTCACCCACTCCCAAAGCTCTAAACCAGAAACAAACATAGGACTTTTTGGTAACAGGTAATTGCTAATTACTAATTGGCAATTGGTAATTCTAATTGATAATTAGAATTGATAAATAGTAGGTTGAGTCAAGAAACCCAACCTACTAACTAATGACTGATGACTAACTATTAGCGAGCCGGTCCAGGTTGACTCGGAGTTGGAGCCGCAGAGCCGGGAGGCGGTGGAGTTTGATTCGGAGCAAGCTGTGGATTTTGGCCAGCGCCCGCAGGTTGGAGCGATCGCACAAATTCCAGCGACTCCCGCGACGGAATCAAAATCATTTGGCTCAAAAACGGGTCGTTCTCAGTGCGCAAAGCTTCCAAAACGCTCTCCAAGTTCACCACCTCAATCTTAATTGTGGTAGTCACGTTCGGCTGCTGCTGCTTAAAACGATCGACCATTCCCTGCAAATCCTCCTTGTTAAAAAACAAGGGAATCACCTCTTGCTGACCCCGCTGAATCGTCAAATAACCATTTTCCGCGCCGCCTCTGGCCAAAAACAGAGGTACACCGTTGAACTCGTTAACTTGTTGACCAGTCTGCTGAAGTACAGTTTTAGCCGACTGCACCTGCTGCGGCGCCGGAACGAAAGCAAATTGCACCTCCTCCGGCTTGCCTTTATTTGCTTGAGTGATCTGATAAATTTCCCCCAGCGACACCGGCATCACGCGCACCGACGACGCCAACTGAGGATTTTTGGTTTTGAGTTGATCGACAAAAGCTTGAGCATCTTTCTGGCTGATGAAAATTCCCGCCACGGAAGAATTACCAGTTTGACCCTCACCCTGCTTGGGAACAGAAGCGACGAGGGGCGCACCCTGAGCGTCTGTAATCGTAAATACCGGCACTGAGCGCAATTTTTCCAAAATTTGCGGCTCGGGCAGTGCCAGTGCAGACATCTTGCCAATTGGGGAGGGGACCAGCAGAGTGCAGCCGACAATTCCCAATATTGCGCCCAAACGAACTAATGATTTCATGTTTTTTCCATCAGGAGCGATCCTGAAACACATTAACGCAAAGACTGGCGACTTAACACGATCGGCAAAAACTGCCTCTGTTTTCATTTTGACCAAATGTTTTGACCAAATGTAAAAATCAGAGGCAGGTTGTGCCTCAATCTATTATTTAACATTGTGCGATCGGGATGACAGGATTTGAACCTGCGACATCCTGCTCCCAAAGCAGGCGCGCTACCAAGCTGCGCTACATCCCGGTGTTATAGTTAGCTAACCTCTAACAATTAACGCACAAAACCCATCGCTTGTCAAGCTTTTTTAAATATTTAGCTCTGGACTTCGCTAAGGCGAAGTTTTTTTCAGGTTGTGCGGTTTAAGCCCATGCAAAAACGGATACAAGCCCCAGACTCCTGTCGTGAGCTGCCCACAATTTTAGACCCTAGTTCAATCTCCCAGATTCATCTGTGGAATAAATCTCAAATCTCAAATAGTTCGACGGCTAGGGCGACTCGACGGCTCGACGGCTCGACGGCTCGACGGCTGGCGATCGCCCCCGTCGAGCCCCCGTCTCAAATCTCAAATCGACTGACAATACTTGCACAGATTCATAACTGCCCTGCTGCCGGGATACATCCTGTGCGTAACTGACCGCAACGCACAGGTGCAGTCGGTGTTGGCAGCGTCAATATTGTGTGGTATTTTTTCAACAAATCAACGCCGACCTGCACCTCTAGGCTAATCTGGATACCAAAACATACCTTTAATCCCCTCTGGATCGGACATAAAGCCCAAATTGCGGTAAAAATCCACCACCTGAGGGTCAGCAAATAAGGTAATGTTGCTGATATCTTCACTGCGGAGTTTTTTAATGATGTATTTCATCAGCGCCTTGCCCATGCCTTTGCCCTGGTAGTCAGGATGAACTACCACATCCCAAAGCGTGGCATTAAAAGCATGGTCTGAAGTCGCTCTGGCGAAACCCACCAGCCGTCGCTGGCTGCCCCGCATCTCCCACATAGAGACGACTAGGAAGCTGTGCTGAATAGCTTTTTTGACTTTACGCAGGGGACGGCGGGACCAACCCACTGCATTACAAAGTTCTTCGAGTTCGTAGAGGTCAATGTCCCGATCGCAACTGAAAAAGATGCGAGCGTTGCCGCTGGCGGGTTTGCGAAACGTTGGGGAAAGCGGATCGCCTAACCCAACAGCCACATCTTCCTCAAATTCCGCTGTTTGGGGTACAGAGGCAGACTCAGAACTACTAAATAAGTTTTTCCAAAAACCCATGCAGGCGCGGTTAAGGTAGTAGAAGTTGGACGACGAGAAAGAGAACCCGACAGATAAACCCACTCCGATCGGTGTGGGATGAATTGCCGGTAGCCTCTTGAGGAACAGTTTACGGTACACTCATCTTACGCCGAAAACAGGGATTTGTCGTCCTACATTGAGTCTGCGCTTTTTTGATTCTCGTCAAGTTTGGTAGAACTGTTCTGCTAGCCAGTGCCCGGACAACCCGCTTTTAAGGTAAAATTTGTTGCCGAACCAGGACAGAGGCATTTTGGGAATTGCTTCTTTTGAGTGCCGCCGATCGCGCCGGAACTTATACCCTTGGTAGGAAATACCACTGGAATGGCGCAACGGTGACATTCTCGTGATAAGTTCCCAGACAGATTTGACATTTGCTTTTAGTGAGGAGACGGGCACAATTTAAGTCGAATCGTCAAATCGAAAATCCCATTGCCATAAGGCATGGAAGAGTCAATACGTAGTATATCTCCCGCACCTTCTCCTCAATTATGGCTTCGGGTTTAAAACCATCTACACTAGAACTTCTCAAGCGCTTTAACCGAGCGTTTCCACAGTTTTATGAGCAATTTGTCAGCAGCGAAATCCAGCTGCAAAACCTCAAATTAGCTTACCAGCTTTACAAAACTCGGCAAGCAGTCATCGAAATCCGAGCCGAAGGTAACAAAAGTGCCCTGCATTTTGCTTACCGGAACCAGTCTTTTCTACTGAGCGATATTTTTGGAGTGCTCGCGGCCTACGGACTGACGATTCACAGTCTGAGTCTGTACGGTCAAATTTACCCGCCGATGCTGGTATTTATCAAATTGGTCGTATCTCGCGGTGGCAAGGTACTGGCAGATAAAACAGCAGAAAACGTCTGTAGAGCAGTTCGAGAGGCCTTGGCGGGGCATTTTGAGGTTGAAGAGATGTTGGCGGTGGAATTTAATTTAGACGCGGGTTTGGAAGATGTAGCAACTGAATTCTACGTCGATCCGGTTTTCCACTTGCCAGCTCTGCTGATTGAAGCAGATAATCAACCTGGACTTTTTTACAAAGTTATGTATGCCATCTGGCAAGAGGATTTGTTGGTGGTAAATGCTAATTTGCTGGTTTGGCGGGGGCGAACTCGCCTGATTCTCTACTTGTTGGGGCCCAATGAAAGTTTAATTCCCGAGTATCTGGGCCAGAAAATCGCTGAGGGGGTGCGACAAAGATTGCTGGGCGAGCGGTTTTAGGGCAAGCTGCCGATCCCTAAATAACTAGATTGACATAAGTAGACATTAGTTTGCAGAAGTTTTCCAGTGACATAGGGTGAAAAGCTCGGCAAGATTGTTCGTACAAACGAGTGTAGATAGCGATTCTCATAAAAATGGGATACGCCGAGACGATCGTGTTGTCAAGCTTTTTAAGTTTGATTGGGTACCTCATCTACCAAAGAACCGCCATAAGAGAAAATATGTACGAGATATAGCCTTTCGAGCGAAAGATGAGGTACTCATGGGCATAGGGCATAGGCCTGGGTGGGCATAGGGCATACCTCACTTTTTTGAGAACCGCTATAAATACGGGAGTTTAAAAAGTTCAACTTTCGTTTAAGACAGAATTAAAGCCTAATAATAAACAGGTGGCTCTATTCCGTCAACATTGTAGAGTAGCAAGACACGCTTATAATTGGGCGAATGGGTTCATGCTGGAAGTATTGGCGTTGCGAGCAACGGCTCAAACCGTAAAACTCCCTACAAGGAGCGATTAACAAAAACTTTGGGTAGCTGAAATTAAAAGTATTTACCCGTGGTCTTACAATAGTTCTCAACCCTCACAATAGCCAGGATTAAGTGAGTTAAGAACAGCTTGAAAGAAATGCTTTAATAAAGGGCTAAGACAGCATAAAATTAAGAAAAAAAAACGAGCTAATAAATATTTTTATAGAGAACAAGCTACAAAAGCTCAACCAGGAATTAGCAACGATGCTAAGCGTCTCAAGCTCCCTAAAATTGGTTTGGTTAGACTGTGCGAAACGTTACCCATTACAACTGGCCACAATTGCGTAATTAGTCGCACCCCTGACCGATGGTTTATAGCGGTAAGATACGAGATATAATCGCCCAGAGTCGAGGTATAACGCCTTCCTGTGGTCGTTGTTGATATCGGTATTAAATAACTCGGTGTTTGCTCTAAAGCTCAAGTATTTGCTAACTCCAAAGCTTACCGACAGATGAGCAAAAAGTTAAAGCGCTAACAGCGCGCGGTGATTAGTCAAGCCAGAGGTTATAACCTTACAAAGGCAGTAAATAAGCTCACGAAACTACAGACCTAAGTCGCAAATATTCGCAAAAATGCGCTCCCTAAACTTACGTATTACCTAGCAAAAAACCACGGGAAAGTTAAAAGAGAAAATTTATAGCTTAAAAGTTTTTTGAATCCTCAAAAGTTAGCGGGTACAATAGCCGAATGTGAAATGTACAAATTCCACCTCAAATACAATACAAAAATAAAATTTTTTTATGTCAATTGACACTGATAGACTGAGGGTTTCCCAATTCTCAAAACTTCCTGTGACAATTGGGAAATTATCGTCACAAAATGCCCTTAAAAAATCGCGTTTATGTATGTCCAGATTGCGGTCAGATAGCAGATAGAGATTTGAATGCTGCCAAAAACATAGAACGCTGGTTTGAAGAAATATTTATTCCAGGGCGATCGGATAAAATGGCAAGCTATGCCAAGATTGCCTCTGAAGTGGACAAACATCTTGAGCGTCAGCTTAAGACCGTCCTGAAGCAGGAAGTAAGCGGTAAATCGATAGAGTTGAGTCTTTTTGACTTACTTACATAGGTTTACATAGGTCTTATAGAGCGGATAAGATAAAATTATGACAACAATCGACATTCTAGGGGTTCGGCACGCTTACGATTTGACGGCTGCGACTGCAACTTCCCCGGTTCTGGTATTTGTCCACGGCTGGCTGTTAAGCCGTCGCTACTGGCAACCTTTGACCGATCGCTTGGCACCAAACTATCAGTGCCTTACCTACGATTTGCGGGGGTTTGGCGATTCTCAATCCGACGGCGGTGGCTATACCGGGGCTTCGGAACCGCTAAATTCCTGCTACACTCCCGCAGCTTACGCTCGCGATTTGGAAATTTTACTCGAAAAACTGGATATTTCTTGTGCTTGGCTGGTGGGACACTCTCTGGGCGGTACGATCGCTCTTTGGGCAGCCAGCAAATTGTCCGATCGCGTTAAAGGTGTCGTCTGCATCAACGCCGGCGGCGGCATCTATCTTAAGGAAGAATTCGAGCGGTTTCGAGCGGTCGGCAAGCAGCTAGTGAAAATGCGTCCGGGCTGGCTGTCTCACTTGCCGTTAGCAGATTTCGTGTTTGGTCGGGATTCCGTAGCCCGCTCGATCGGTCGCTTTTGGGGACGGCAGCGCTTGAGAGATTTCGTGGCAGCTCATCCAGAGGCAGCTTTGGGGGCTTTGTTGGACTCGACCACAGAAGCCCAGATTCACCTCTTGCCACAAATTGTGTCCCAACTAAAGCAGCCTGTTTATTTTATTGCCGGCACTAAAGACAAAATTATGGAACCAAAATACGTGCTGCATTTGGCTAGCTTTCACTGGATGTTCCAAGGTTGCGGCGAGAATGTCCTTCAGCTACCCGATTGTGGCCATTTGGCAATGGTGGAACAGCCGGATGCAGTGGCTAGTTACCTGCAAAATATTCTGCAAGAACACACTTAAAGGGCATTGCCTAAAGCGAAACCGAGGAATGGGGCATTGGGCAGATCTCCGGTTCTCTGAAGCGAAGCTTCCCAAATAGAAAGTTACAAGTTAAAAGTTAAAACATTTTTCCCTGTTCATTCCCTCAACATCGATCCGTAAAATCCCGTACACAATCCGTAAAATCCCGTACACAATCCGTTGCTGAACTCACCGAAGCCTAAATCTGTTATCTTAAATAAATAACTCTGCCCGATCGCCCTTAAGGACAGAGCTTCTGACTCGATAGTGGCAAATTGTCTGAATACTAATTCTGCTTAAATATCTGTGCGCGTTAACCTCACCGATCGGCAACAACACATCCTTTGGGCAACGGTTCGCCACTACATAGCTACAGCGGAACCCGTTGGCTCAAAAGCTTTGGCTGACGAATTCAACCTCAGCGTCAGCCCAGCTACAATTCGCAATGCGATGGGGACTCTTGAAAAAGCTGGACTGCTCTATCAGCCCCACACTTCCGCAGGACGAGTCCCCTCTGACTCCGGCTACCGAATTTACGTAGACCAGTTGATTCAGCCGTCTGATACGCTGGCCCGCAAGGTGGAACAGGTACTAGACCAGCTCAATTGGTCGGACGGTCGCATGGACGCGGCACTCCGCGGCGCAGCTCAAATTTTGGCAACTATCAGCGGTTACATAGCCATGATCACCATACCGCAAACCACTATGGCTTGCTTGCGCCACTTGCAACTGGTGCAGCTAGAGCCGGGAAAGGTGATGCTGATTGTGGTGACGGATGCCTACGAAACTCAGTCGGTTTTGGTGCAGTTGCCGAGGGACGCAGAAGGTAACACGCCTGATGTGGAAATCGTCGATCGCCAATTGCAGATTTTGTCGAATTTTTTGAACACTAAGTTGCGGGGACGATCGCTCTCGGAACTCTCGACAGTAGACTGGAGCGAGTTAGACCGGGACTTTGAACTGTACGCTGAGTGGATGGGAACGATGCTGAGTGCTTTGAGCAGCCGCCAAAGCAATCCCACCTACACCCGGATTCTGATCGGCGGTTTGGCAGAAGCGCTGCGCTTGCCTGAGTTTTCGCAGTTGCAGCAAGTTCAAACCCTGGTGCAACTGCTCGAACAAGAGCAAGAACTGCTTTGGCCTTTGATTTTTGAATCGCCTGAGTTGGACACCCCCGGGAAGCGGGTAACGGTGCGTATTGGTTCGGAAAATTCTTTAGAACCAATTCGTGGCTGTACTCTGATTTCTTCGACTTACCGCCGGGGATCGGTGCCGGTGGGTAGTGTAGGGGTTTTGGGGCCGACGCGGATGGTTTACGAAAATGCGATCGCGGTGGTGGAAGCTGCGGCGGATTATTTGTCAGAAGCTATTGGCGGAAATCGAGTTAGTTTTCCTGATGGCGATCGAGGGCGATCGGATAATCCCTTGTTAGATGCACCCTAATTTGATGGCCCCAAGCTTAACTGGCTTGGGGTTTTATTGTCTGTGGACGCACTCGCAACCTTTATAAACCGCGTTTTGTGAGAAAAAACCTAGGTTTTTATACTCTTTTTGGGGCAAGAAAGTAAAGCATCGCGCTTGAGGAGAGAGTTTCGTAAATAACCCGGTTTTTGCGTCCATGAGCGGCTCGGAAATTGGCAGGAGTTGCCGGCGATCGACTTTCCGGGGATCGGGGGAAAGAGATGGGGATGGCGAACGATCGCGCATTCACAGAAAGTGGTCGCGAAGCGCCAGTCGAACGGCGGGTTTAGCGGCGCAAACCATGAGTTTTGGTGCTTGCCTAGGTGTGCGATCGGTTCTAGGGATGGCGGCTGCGAAAAATCAATTGAGGAGGCGTCCGCGACGATCGCGCGGAACCCGAAGCCAGCAAAATGTCAAAATATTAAGACATTTTAGAGAGTTCGTCAAAAAGAACTAAAAAAGATTAGTGTTGATATGAAAGCGATATTTCTTTTGGGAATAGCCCGGGTTAGACAATTGCAAATAACTTGCAGTAAATTTGGCTTGATTGCCACTTCATAAAAAATTTAACCGCTGAGTTAAGATCGAAACGAAATTTAGGGAATTTTCTTTTAGCATTCAATGAAATCGACCGATAAAACTAAAAATACCTTTGCGATCACAACGCCTCTGTATTATGTAAACGATTTACCTCACGTTGGCAGCGCTTACACGACTATGGCAGCCGATGCCCTAGCCAGATTTGAGCGGCTGCGGGGCAAATCAGTTTTGCTGGTGACGGGGACTGACGAACACGGGCAGAAAATTCAGCGCACAGCCGAGAGTTTGGGACGATCGCCCCAAGCTCACTGCGACTTAGTGGTTCCGGGGTTTGAGGCGCTTTGGGGGCAACTCGACATCCAGTACGATCGCTTCATCCGCACAACTTCGCGGCGCCACGAGTACATTGTCAAAGAATTTTTCCAGCGCGTCTGGAACTCCGGCGACATCTACTTGAACCAACAACAAGGCTGGTACTGCGTCTCCTGCGAAGAATTCAAAGATGAACGGGATTTGTTGCCAGGAAATAGGTGTTCTGTCCACACCAGCAAGGAAGTTGAGTGGCGCGACGAGGAAAATTACTTTTTCCGCCTGTCGCGGTATCAAGACCAACTGCTGGCTTTGTACGCAGAACGTCCCAACTTCATCGCCCCGGAAAGTCGCCGCAACGAAGTGCTGAGCTTCGTCAACTCTGGACTGCAAGACTTTTCGATTTCTCGGGTCAATCTGGAATGGGGTCTGCCGATGCCGGTTGACCCCAGTCACACCATCTACGTCTGGTTTGACGCTTTGCTGGGATACGTCACAGCCTTGCTAGATCCGGACAGCGACCCGACGTTGGAGAATGCTTTATCTAAATGGTGGCCGGTTGACCTGCACTTGATCGGCAAAGATATTCTCCGCTTCCATGCTGTTTACTGGCCGGCAATGCTGATGTCAGCGGGTCTGCCGGTGCCGGGCCGGCTCTTCGCTCACGGGTTTTTGACCAAAGACGGCAAAAAAATGGGGAAAACGGAGGGTAATACTTTAGATCCAGTCGAATTGGTCAAGAAATACGGCGCTGATGCAGTGCGTTACTATTTCCTCAAAGAAATTGAGTTCGGAGAGGACGGCGATTTTAACGAAACTCGGTTTATCAATATATTGAATGCTGAGCTAGCAAATGATTTGGGAAATTTGCTTAACCGCACGTTAAACATGGCTCGCAAATATTGCGGTGGCTGCGTACCAAATGTGTTGGGAGAAAACATTGACGGCGACAACCTTCTCAAGGGTATGAGCCTGGATTTGGGCGATCGAGTAGCAGGTTTTTACGAAGAGTTGGCTTTGAGCAAGGCTTGCGAAGCCGTGCTTGCATTAGTTCGAGCCGGGAACAAGTTTATTGACGTGCAAGCACCTTGGAGTTTGTACAAGCAGGGACAGATAGAAAGTGTGGAACAAGTGCTATATTCTGTTCTGGAATCTGTTAGACTAGCATCTTACCTTTTATCGCCGATTATTCCGAATATCAGCAACGCTATCTATCAGCAGCTAGGTTTTTCAATTGACTTTAACGATCGGGTTACAGTTAACAGTTTAGCGAATTTTGCAGATCATGCTGCCTGGGGCGCTTTGCCGGCCAACCAAACTCTGGGGGAAGCCCAACCAGTGTTTAAGCGACTCGAACTGCTGGAAACAGTAACTTGATAGTTGGCAGCCAGCGCTCGGGGTGCTATGACAGATTACGAATTAGCAGTTATTTCCTTACCAATCTTTCATAAAAATTGAGGCATAAGAATCATGTTGAATAGAATAGAAAGCAATGACCTTTTTACCCCGGAACAGGTTTTAGAAAATCGGGGCCGAGTAGCAATTTTCATTGATGGTTCTAACCTTTTTTACGCGGCTTTGCAGTTAGGAATTGAGATTGATTACACTAAGCTGCTGTGCCGTTTAACTGCGGGTTCGCGGCTGCTGCGCTCTTTTTTCTACACAGGTGTCGATCGCACTAACGAGAAACAGCAGGGGTTTTTGCTGTGGATGCGCCGCAACGGCTACCGGGTGATTTCTAAGGATTTGGTACAGTTGCCAGATGGTTCTAAGAAGGCGAATTTAGATGTAGAAATCGCTGTGGATATGATGGCTTTAGTGGGATCTTACGACACGGCGGTTTTGGTCAGCGGTGATGGCGATTTGGCTTATGCTGTGGATGCTGTAAGCTATCGCGGCGTGCGGGTTGAGGTGGTGAGTTTGCGATCGATGACTAGCGACAGTTTGATTAATGTAGCCGATCGCTATATCGATTTGGAAATGATTAAGGACGACATCCAAAAAACATCTCGCCCTAATTATGCTTACCGCCCTTTGTCGGGTCTGAGCTTGATGGAGGAACACGACGACAGATAGGGATTTGGTAATGGGTAATAGGTAACGGGTAATGGGTGATGGTTAATGGGTTGAATCATTGAGAATTAGAAGTTAAAAATTTAGACAAAGCATGACACATTTTTAATTTTTGATTAAGTGTTTTTCAATACCCAATTATCAATTACCAATTCCCCATTCCCAATTTCCAATTACCGATTACACATTCCCAATTGCCAATGATTAATCTCAAGTCCCAAATTCCCAATCTCAAATCCCCAAAATTGATGCTGCTATTTTTACCAGCACTGATTTTGGGGATTGGTGCTTGTGCGGCTCCCCAAGAGACTCAAAAGAACAAATTAGCTGAGGATATCAAAACTGCTCAACAGTCAAACAGCACTTTAACTTTGAACAAAGTAACTCTAGAACAAGCAAACGAAAAGGGCGAGACGTTCTGGAAAGTAAACTCAAAAAATGCCGTTTACAGCAAAGACAAAAAGATAGTTAACGTTCAGAAACCTGTGGGCAAATTGTTTCAGGACGGCAAAGAAATTTACGACATTCAGGGAGAAACGGGGCAGGTATTTCAGGAAGGAAATCAGGTTTTTCTTAAAGGTAATATAGTCGCTAAAGACCTGAAAAATGGAGTGGTATTGCGGGGAAATGAGTTGGAGTGGCGGCCGAAGGAAGATGTTTTAGTTGTCCGCAACAATTTGACCGGAGAGAACAAACAGGTGACGGCTTCAGCGAAGGAAGCGCGGGTTTTCAGTAGGGCTAAGAGGATGGAGTTATTCGGATCGGTGGTGGCTAATGTTAAAGATCCGGCTTTGCAATTGCGAACTGAGCACTTAGTGTGGTTTGTGGAGCAACAAAAGGTAAACAGCGACAAACCGACTCAAATTGATAGATACAAAGACAAAATAGTAACAGACAGCGGTTTTGCCGACAAAGTAGATGTAGACTTAAAAACCAAGATTGCGACGCTGACGCAAAATGCTCAGTTGATGCCATCAGAGCCGCCGCTGCAAATAGAAAGCAGTTTGATGAGTTGGAATTTTCCGGCGCAATCTGTGATATCGCCCGGGCCTGTGAAGGTTTTTCACCGCGTGGAAAAGGTGACGATGACTGGGGATACGGGGCGGGGAGATTTAGAGAAAAAAGTTTTTTATTTGACGGGAAATGTGGTAGGAATTGGGGAAAAACGTCAAGCTCAATTAAATACCGATCGAGTAACGTGGTATTTAACTAACCAGACTTTCGACGCGGAAGGAAATGTGGTTTACAAGCAACTCAATCCGGTGTTTAATTTGACTGGGCCGAGGGCGGCGGGAGAGTTGAAAAATCAAACTGTGATTGTTAAAGGCGACGGCGGCGGCGGCCAAGTCGTTACGGAATTTGTACCGGATGAGTATAAGGGAACTTTGGGACGGTAGATGGGATTGCAACCGCAGATGTCGGCAGATGAACGCAGATGAACGCAGATATAATTAAGATTGGATTGAGTAAGGAGCGGTTGGGGTGAGGCTGTCGTTTTTAGATGGGGTATTTGAGATTAGACATAGGCCTGGAAGAAAACATGAAACCATTAAAGAACGAATTGGTTCTCTACTAGATCTTTATGTGCTTCAAATGGGAATTGATTATCAGCCTACTGGTTCGATGAGGCTGGAAAGTCCATCGGGATTGGTGAAGCGAGAAGCTGATAAATCCTATAAATTGGGAGCTAACCGAGAATTTCCTGATTTGGCGGTGGAAGTGGTGGTGACTAGCGGCGGTATTAACAAGTTGGAAGCTTACAAACGTCTGCAAATTCCTGAAGTTTGGTTGTGGGAAAATGGCGCACTTCGTATGTATTCGTTGGGGGCTGATGGATATGCAGAGGTCGATCGCTCTTTTGTTCTACCTGATTTAGATATTGTTCTATTGGTGAGGTGTATTACTATTGAAAATCACCTTCAGGCTATGCGCGAATTTAAACAAACGATTCAAAGTTTTTAGAGTAGATTATTGAACCGCGAAGACGCGAAGGACACGAAGGAAGAATCAGGAAGAAGATAGATTGTTGATAGGGACGCACCCTACGGTATCTACTTCTTCCTTTTATTACAACTGTCCGAAACCTTTTTTAGGCTTATCTTTTTTCTTTTTCTTCTTCTGCTGGGCACCCATATAGCCGCGGGAACCGGGCTGCATTCCGGGGCCTCCCATTCCGGGCATTCCGGGCATTCCGGGCAATCCTCCCATTCCTGTAAAGTTGCCTTGACTCATTTGCTGCATCATTGTACGCATTTTCTGGAAGTCGCTGACGAGCTTTGTTACGTCGTTTTCTGCGTAGCCGGCGCCTTTGCCGATGCGGCGGCGGCGGGATGGAGAACTTGCTAAAAGTTCGGGGTTGCGGCGTTCTTCCACTGTCATGGAATTGATCATGGCTTCGGTGCGTTTTAGCTGCACTTCTCCCTGCCGCATTTGTTCTTCTGAGAGTTTGTTCATCCCCGGAATCATTTTCATGATGCCGCCGAGGGAGCCCATATTTTTTAACAGTCTGGTTTGCTTGAGAAAGTCGGTAAAGTCAAACTTTGCCGTGAGCATTTTCTCTTGCATTTTTTCGGCGTCGGCGATGTCGAATTCTTCTTGCGCTTTTTCTACTAGCGTCAAGACATCGCCCATGCCGAGTATTCTCGATGCCATGCGATCGGGATAAAATGGTTGCAATGCTTCCACTTTTTCGCCGACGCCGACAAATTTAATCGGCGCGCCGGATATTTGCCGCACGGATAAGGCTGCGCCGCCGCGGCTGTCGCCGTCTAATTTGGTTAAGATTGCGCCGGTAATGCCGATTTGTTCGTGAAAGGTACGGGTTAAATTTGCTGCTTCTTGGCCGGTCATGGCATCAACAACTAACAGCGTTTCGTGGGGTTGTACTGTTTGTTTGATGCGGCCTAATTCTGCCATCATGTCTTGGTCGATTTGCAGGCGGCCTGCTGTATCGACGATGATGGTATCAATGCCGATTTGTTTGCCGTGTTCGATGCCTTGGCGGGCTATTTCTACGGGGTCAATGTCTTTGCCTAATTCAAATACTGGTACGTCGATTTGTTTGCCGAGTGTGAGCAATTGGTCGATCGCGGCGGGTCGATAAATGTCGGTTGCGACTAGCAGTGCGGTGCGGTTTTGCTTGCGGAGGTGGAGTGCTAGTTTGGCGGTGGCTGTGGTTTTCCCGGTTCCTTGCAAACCAGCCATCAGGATCACTGTGGGCCCGGATTCGGCGGTGCCGAGGGGTACGTTGGTTTCCCCCATGACGCGCACGAGTTCGTCGTGGACGATTTTGATGAATTGTTGGTCGGGACGGACGCCTGAAACTACTTCTGCTCCTTGTGCTTTGGCTGCTACCTCTCCGATGAAGTTTTTGACGACTTGGAGGTTGACATCGGCTTCCAGGAGGGCGCGGCGGACTTCTTTGAGCGCGTCTTGGATGTTGGACTCGGAGATTTTATTTTGTCCGCGCAGTTTTTTCCAGGTGGATTCGAGTCGATCGGCAAGGGCTTCAAACATAGGGCATTGTTGGCTAGTCAGTCTTTTTAATTTTAAGGCTAAATGGGGCTGTTTGGATTAATGTTTTGCTAATTTTTCAATAATCCTTTCAGGGCGGGCTAGAAGCCCACCCCACAAGCAAATTATTCATGTGTTGTGGAACAGGCATCTTGCCTGTTCCTAAAACTGCTATAAGATGTGAGTTTTTACGCGGATTGATGCTGAAACTACTTCAAATTCATGTAGTAGGGTACGTTTTGACAAACCCTACTTTCTGGAATATGATTAAAGTATTTCTGTCACCTTGCCACAATTTTAATGTCTGCTTATGCCCAAAAAGATTCGAGAACTCTAAAGCCTGCTGCTAAAAGCTGGGTTTACTTATCGTTCGGCAAAAGGCAGCCATACAAGATGGGTTCATCCTTTACTACCTAATGAACCAATTACCATTGCTGGAAATGATGGTGATGATGCGAAACTGTATTTAGAGTGAGAGAAGTTAATCGAAAAATTGGAATATTGAAAGCAATTGAAGAAGAGGAACCTGAATCATGAAATTACCTTATATAATTGTTATTCAATGGTCGGATGAAGATAACTGCTACCTAGTTCACTTACCTGATTTTCCATCTCAGCATTTCCACACTCATGGAGATACCTACGAAGAAGCTTTGCAGAAGGCAGTTGAGGTGTTAGAGCTTTTAGTTGAAGAATATCAGCTAGATGGTAAATCTCTCCCAGAACCTAAAACTCTAGTAGAAAACTTGCTGTTTGCTTGAATATAAATTACTCGTTACCAGGCTCTGGCGAAAGTAAGGCATATTCGGAGGCTCTGCCTCCATTTTCCCAACCGAGGCAGAGCCTCTGAATATTGATTCCCAGGCTGGAGCCTGGGAACCAGTTACTTTTGAGAAATAGTGTTATTTGATGTTTGTTTTTACATATTCTGCGATCGCCCGCTGGACTGCAAACAGCGCGCGATCGCCTTTTTGCACTTTTTCGATTAATGACCTGCGTCTCAATGATTCGACGGCTTTGAGGAATTCTGAAGGGGATAATTCGAGCAGGGCTGGCTTTTGGGAGATTTCGACTGCTTTGATTTGATTTGCTAACCATGACATTACTTGTTTTTCGCTTTCTGACAAGCGCTGAAAATGTTGGTGCAATAAATATTCTAAGTCTCCTAAAACTAGGCTATCATAGGATAAAAATTCAGAAATTTTGCCGCTAAATAAGTCTTGAATTGCATCAGCTACTATATTTAACCACAAGGGGTTGCCTCGGTAAATGTCTATCAATTCTGACCATTTTTCAGATTCGGCTAGGCCTTTTTCTGTGAATATTTCTCGCGCTGGTTCGCCTAAACTATTGAGTTGCAATGTTTGACAATTTTTCGGGTGGCTTTCTAATGCTGCAATTTCTCTGGGTTTTTTCCAACTGAGCAAAACTATGCAACTTTTGTGACATGATTCTGCTATTTGTTTGAAGAACGTGCCATAATTTTCATAGCCTTGTTTGTAGTTTCCTGCTAGTTGTTGGCTGCTGAAGATTGTTTGCACGTCATCGAGGATGATGAGACAGCGGTAGGAACGCAAATAGTTGATTAAATCTGGTAATTCGGTTTCTTGCTGCTGCGATAGGAATTGAATTAAGTCGGTTTGAAGTGATGCGAGGGGTGGCGCGTCGCGGAGGCTTCGCCAGATTATACAGTCGAATTCATATTGAATGTGTTGGATTAGTTGGAGTGCGATCGCACTTTTGCCGATTCCGCTTAATCCTAAGATGCTGATGAGACGGGTGCGGTTCTCCAAAATCCATTGTTTGAGGGTGGAAAGTTCGGATGTGCGATCGAAAAATGTCGAGATTTCGGGTGCGTCGCCTAAGTCGATGCGGGGCTGTTTTGCTGTTGGTTCGGGGTTTTGAGGTGTTTTGGGCGATCGTACTTTTTCACGACAAACGTTAAAGTTATGATTAACTGTTACATTCTCACCTACTGTTACATTTTCGCCAACGATTGCTGATTGATAATTATAAATTTTACTATTTTCTACTAATACAGTCCTAAAATTGGCTTTAGTAATATTTTTTCCTAATTCTTTAGAAAGTATTTTCCACAGTTTTGATCCGACATTTCTGACATGACTTGGACTTGAGTAAACTTCTTGAGCAATTTGTGTGTAAGTTGTGTCTTGTAAAGTTCCCCGTAAAATAGCTTCTTGCACGTAATCTAAATGCTTTCCCGTCTTAGCAAAAATTAGCTCATCTGCCAGTGTCAAAACTTCGGCAATATCCATAGATTAGGGAGAAGCTGGAGTTTACGCCATTCATTATACCTGACATTTCGTACAATAGTGACATTTTTGATTTTGTCATCTATCTAAAGTCAGGACTTTTCCTACACAGCTCATCCTTTATATTAATTGATTAAGGTATTAGCAGGATATTTATATGAAGCGAGTGCGGTGGCTCAGCGGTTTGTTCTCGGCTGGGGTGTTGTCTTTTACTCTAGCGACAGTTGGCGCACAAGTGGCACAGGCCCAGCGCCCGATCTATATATTAGACCTGCAATGTCTTGTTACAGGAGGTCTACTGAGAGATGGTAGCCCAAACCCTGGCGGGGTTTATTTATACAGGGAGCTTACAGACATTTCCATAGGCAGAGAAATATACACCAGTATTATGAATGTACGCTCGGCCAGTTGGACTTGTAAACTTCCAGGCGGTCGTGCTTCTCTCCGATTGGAGTATGGAGTTGCAGATAAGGATGAGATTTCACCGCCCAAAATTGAGGTTTATGTAGACGGAAATCAAGTAGCTTCTCAGGTTGGGAAGACTGGGAGGATCAATACAATGTTGGTAGATGTTAGTAATGGTAAAAGTTTATCTCTTGAGATATCTTGTTCCACAGCTCAAAATTGTAACAGAAGACCCTACCACTTCTTCAAATTTAATCTTGAGCCGGGCGCTAGCTCTCCAGGGAGAAGATAAATTATGAGTATTAGCCGCCGTCAATTTAATCGGATCGTCATCTGGGGTGGCGCTTCTTTTGCTGCTTCCGCAACATCCGGCATCTTTTTCCCGAAACCTGCCGAAGCTTATTCCCTAGAATTTCCGATTAGTGCTTTATCAGCCGATCGCGTTTTTAACGGTATTCAAAAATATTGTGGAGCACAGCCCATCCCCGGCGTTCTCTCACCAATCGTACAAGGCAATACTAATGTTAGCAGTAAAATAGAACCAGCGGCCGCTAACGCCATTCGCACCGCAGACAAAGAATTTGTTAACCGCAATTTTACCAGCAAAAGAACCGAATTAGCGGTAACTGGCAGCGGTTCTAATTTTGCATCAGATACCAGTCGGCTGTGGGGGCGGCAAAGACAGGATCGAGTCGGCCCGAATGTTGGCTTTGGCTTTGTGCAAAAGTGGGAAGATCAATACAGCGATGCCAAAATTTCCGGGCCGACAATGTGCGCTATTCATAATGCTCAACAAGTCTTAGCCGATCAAAGACTAACACCTCCAGAAATCGCGGCTTCTGTATTGCCAACTCGATCGCGATTGGATGATTGGGGTTCTTGGGGAGGGGATGCCGATGCGTCTGCCGGGAGGAATCCCGGTGCTGTTTTTGCTCAATACGATACAGCCGCAGGTACGGTGACATCTCGCTATGATTTAGTTGAACCCGGACCGAAAGGTTTTGGGCGTGTTGAGTATACTATTGAAGCGGAAGATCAGCCTCGGCGGGTGATTTTGGTGACGGTGAGGTTTTAGGGGAAGAGTAATATTAATTATCGCGTTTGTTATCGGGTCCGACGGGGGTTTAAACCCCCGTCTCATACAGGGTAAGCGCATCTAATTTGGTATCAAATGTAACAGACACTAAAAAGAGGGTGCAGTATTATAGCTGACCGGTTTGTCCGAGAGATTCTATAATGACTCTCTTTTCTCAGTAGAAAATAGGAATGAATACTCTATGACTAAAGGATTTGCACCCGTTGTCGCGAGCGCTAAATTAAAAAACATAAAAACCCAGCATCAACCTATTTCTATGCAAGAACTAGAAGGGGGTTTGTTGAATTATTTTGATGATCTACCAGATCCAAGAGTTGACCGCA
>NZ_JANMZH010000351.1:0-8615 GCF_031383065.1 Microcoleus sp. OTE_8_concoct_300
GGCCAAGTCAAAATGCAGGTGATTGGTGCTTTGATGCGAAAGTTAGTGCATTTAGCTTTTGGGATTTTAAAATCCCAAAAGCCTTTCGACCCCAATTATTTGACTGCTACCCCTTGACAGTTCAAGACAGTATCTACAGGATGTTAATTCCCGATTACCGATTACCCATTACCACATTTTACTTGGGCCCGTAACCGATCGAGCCTGCATAAATTGCCCGATTGCCCAATTGATCCTCAATCCGTAACAAACGGTTGTATTTAGCCACCCGTTCGCTGCGACACAAAGAACCTGTCTTGATTTGGCCGGCGCGAGTCGCTACTGCTAAATCAGCAATTGTGGTATCTTCAGTTTCACCGGAACGGTGGCTGATGACCGATCGATAACTGTTCCGTTTACCCAGGTCGATCGTATCCAAAGTCTCCGTCAAAGAACCAATTTGATTAAGCTTAATCAAAATCGAATTGCTAGCTTTCAAATCAATCCCTTTTTGCAACCGCGTGCGATTAGTAACAAACAAATCGTCACCCACCAATTGAACTTTGCTACCCATTTTCTGCGTCAGCGCTACCCAACTGTCCCAATCGTCTTCATGCAAACCATCTTCAATGGAAACAATCGGATATTGTGCGGCTAAACCATCCAAATAATCGATTAATTCTGCAGGCGAATGAGCCACACCGTCGTAAGTGTACTGCCCATCTTTGTAAAATTCGCTAGCAGCAACATCCAAAGCCAAAGCAACTTGTTCACCTGGTTTGTAGCCAGCTTTTTCAATAGCTGCAATCAACAAATCCAAAGCTGCTTGATTGGATTTAAGATTAGGCGCAAAACCGCCTTCATCACCCACACCAGTCAGCAAACCCTCAGCTTTTAAGACTTTACTCAGGGATTCAAAAACCTCTGCACCCCAGCGTAAAGCTTCTTTAAAAGATGGCGCACCCACAGGGACAATCATAAATTCTTGAATGTCCACATTATTGTTAGCGTGAGATCCCCCGTTGATCACGTTCATCAAAGGCACGGGTAAAACGTTAGCTAAGGGCCCGCCCAAGTAGCGGTAAAGGGGGAGTCCTAAAGTCTCGGCGGCCGCCTTTGCTGTGGCTAAGGAGACTCCGAGAATGGCATTGGCGCCGAGGTGGGATTTGTTTGGGGAACCGTCCAAGTCAATCATGGTTTTGTCTACCAGTGCTTGGTCGATCGCATCCAGATTAGCCAAAGCGGGCGCAATTTTGTGTTCAACGTTAGCGACCGCTTTCAGGACTCCTTTGCCGCCGTAACGTTTGTTGTCGCCGTCGCGGAGTTCGTGGGCTTCAAAAGAGCCTGTAGACGCGCCGCTGGGCACTTGTGCGAGCCCGACAACCCCGTTAGCTAGGTAAACTTCAGCTTCAATGGTGGGGCGGCCGCGGGAGTCGAGGATTTCTCTGGCTTTAATAAATTCGATCGCAGTGTCTAGCATATTAACGGTTCCTGACTTAACTCATGGTTTGATGACAATTAGCAGTCTGTTGGTTTTCCCACGCAGACTGCTGACGGGTAATAGAGTACGCGATCCCCAGAATTATTGCTGCACAGTTCAAAATATTTGCGGATTTGGGCGGTTTTCTGTCAATAAGCTAGGCTTGTTGCAGAATAACCAGGGGCAATTTTGACAGTAATTTAATTTTTTAAACCGCAGATTCACGCCGAGTTTCTTAATGGGAACCTTTGTTAAAATCAGAATATCAACCAAGTCAATCAAAAAAGGAGAAACTAGGATGTCAGAAACAACTTTAGGAGAAATTAGAGTCTTAGCTGAAAATTCAGCCCCCATTCTTGCCGATCCCCCAAACATCAAATTAGTCACAGGATCATTGCCAAACCCAGGCAGCGACCCCAACTTTTTTGATCTTACTCCCAATGAGGACACAGTTCAATTAGCAAATGGAATTCTGGGCAATACTCCGGGAGGTTTGCGGGCCTTAGCCGGCAACGATTTCGTCAGAGGTTCCGGTGCAGCAGAACGGATGAACGGTAACAGCGGCATAGATACTTTAATCGGAGGCTGTGGCAACGATTGTATTCGCGGCGGTCAAGATTTTGACATACTTTACGGAGAATGCGGCAGCGACATTCTCAGCGGGGATCAAGGCGATGACTACGCTTACGGAGGCACAGAGAATGACTTTATTCGCGGCGGTAAAGGAAATGATGCTTTAGTAGGAGAGAGTGGAAACGATACTCTAATCGGTGATGCTGGAATTGATAGACTTTGGGGAAGTCAAGGTGCAGATGTGTTTGTCCTCCGCAGAGAAGTGGGAGCAACTTCCGGGGAAATTGGTTCGACACAGCCCCCTTCAACCAGCAATTTTAATGACGAGCAAGTGCCGGCAGATTTTATTCTCGATTACAATGCGGCTGAAGGTGATGTAATTGGATTGGCGTCTGGATTGACGCGAAATGATATTGTTTTGAGCGAAAGGTTTTTGACAATTGGTGATGCCAGAGATTACGATAGCAGCGGCCCTTATCCTCCGGGACAGCCTCGAACGGCTGATTTTAGATTCCTGAATACTAAGGCGACGGTGATTCGAGAAGCTAGTACCGGAAATATTCTGGGTTTGGTGAAGGATGTTTCGCCGGATCAACTTCAGTTTATATCTTTATCGGAAGGGGCAATCGCTCTAGGATAATTACCAACTTTAATGCGTAAGGTACGCCTCGGCGCACCCTACAAACTCAACCGGTGCGCCTTGCGCACCCTACAGACTCAACTGGTGCGCCTTGCGCAGCCTACAATTTTTAATATTGCCAAAAATCCGCCACATCATATCCCATTTTTTGGAGCATTTGCCGCAGCAGAGGTAAGCTCAAACCGATCACATTCGTGTGACATCCTTCGATTTTTTCCACAAAAAAGCCGCCTTTACTTTCCAGTGCAAAACAGCCTGCACAGGCGAGGGGCTCTCCGGTAGCGACGTAGGCTGCAATTTGGCGCGAGGTAACTTTCGCAAAATGAACTTTTGTAACTTGACAGCGAATGAGCGCTCGCTCCATTGTCTCCTCAAAGTCATCGAATCTCGTATCCATTAAAGCATGACCCGTATAGAGTTCGCCAACTTTACCGCGCATATTCTGCCAGCGCGAGATTGCTTCTTCCGCATCCTTCGGTTTGCCGTGAATTGCACCATCTATGACCAAAATTGAATCGCATCCCAACACCAAACACGATTTGGGATTGGGGATTTGCGGGTGAGAATTAGCCAGCAAAAACTTAGCTACAGCCTCAGCTTTTCCCTCTGCTAAAACCTGCACTAATTTAGTGGGATCCCTCATTTGTACTTGCCCTTCATCAAATTCGCTGGGGCAAATCACAGCTTTAATGCCGGCACTTTCTAGCAGGCTGCGGCGCGCCGGAGAAGCTGAAGCTAACACAAAAGTTGGAATCTTCATACTAATGGTAAGTTTTGAGATCGGGTCAGGGTGAAAAGTTATGGTATAATTTGATATCTGCTAGGGGCTGGTTCACCAGTATTTTTTATTTCAAAACCCGGATGTTTATCAACCAGCCCCTCCATACATCAAGGCTCCCACCGGGCATGATATGAGTGTTGAGTGTGAGTTTTTTTTAATAATTAGCAATTGGCTATTAATAATTCAGGATTGACGCACAGGGAATAAAGAAACCGGGTTTTTCAACCGCAAACCCTCGCGGTCCACTACTAATTTTAGTGAAAAAACCCGGTTTCTGCCTCCGTCCTATAATTTTAACTCTTCCCAATTACCAATTGCCAATTATTAATTCGCACCGCACTAGCCGCAGGCTCCATCTGTCACTTTTAAGCTTAGCTTAATAAACAGAGAAAGATTTAACAACGTTCTCAAAAGCTTCTTTTACCTTGGGCCAGCGTTCTTCGGTAGTGGAAACGTTAAGCGTAAAAAGTTTGCCGCGGCTGACGGCTACACTCGCTAAGTTGTGCCGTTCTTGGTTGGGCAACTTAACGGCGTATTCTAAAATGTAATAGCTTTTCGATCGCGATTCGCGAGCTTCAGCATTGACTAATTCAGCTTCGCGGCCGGAATCCGTCGGGGCGATCGCACTTTTGCTGAGCTTGTATCCCACATCCGTCGGCGTTCCCAAATCTGCCAGAGTTTTGTCCTTCCCGACTGGACTGATTACCACGCTGACGTTCTCGGTTTGCTGAATCAAATCGCGGAACACCACATCTGGCCCGTTAGAAACCGCGATCGGCAGCCAGCCGTTAGGATAGAGAAATTGATAGCCGTCCCCAGTATCAACGTAGCTTTTGAGTCCGGTAACTTTAGATACACAACTGGTCAAGGTCAGGCTCAGAACTACCAGAAGTATTGCCGCAATTCGTTTGAACATTCTTTTTACGGGTAGGGTAACAGTAAAATATTTAATTTTAATTGTCTCACCAAACCTTGAGCCTAAAAATAGTTAAGCTATGGATCGCCGTTTGTGTACCACCCGCGAGCCATAGCCATATAGTTTAATTTTTAACAAAATAATTACAGGTGAGTCAGCCAGTTAATCAGTCCGTGCTTGGTCGAAACTTCTAAAGCCAAGAGAGAAACAAAACCAATCATGGCAAGGCGGCCGTTTAAGCGTTCTGCGTAGGGGGTGAAGCCGGTGCGGGGTTCGTCATCGATGTATACTGTCGGCTCGATCGCAAAATTGTTCATTTTGCCTTGGTCGTCCAGCATTAAGCCTTTGTTAGTCATGTTTTTTTCCTAAATTGCTTTTGGTGTACTGTAAATAAATGTAACAGACTGATGAAGATATGTAAAGGATTGTGAGAAATTTTTTTTAAAGACCTCGATCTGACACCAGTTTCTCAAAAAAATGCAACTGTAGGCAAGCTCTAAACCCTTATAGAATCAGTCCTTCCCAATTCTTTAATCTAAAATCTAAAATTTAAAAGGGTATGACTGTGGACAGTAGACTCTGGGCCCCGGAGGGGGGAGGATAGAGTTGAGAGGCGCAAAAGTCGATGGTGTGTGGCAAATCCAGTCTGGGTTTGACGAAAATTGTGGAATGGAGGAAAAATTTATGCGGGCCAGTCTGGAAATGCGGTGGTTTTATAGCGGTGCGCTGCCAAAATCGATCGCTCAATGGTTTGGAAGCGACAGTCTGGGTGGGTATCTTTCGCCTGCCGAAGAGCGGGAAGACATATATTTGCTAGTACCAGGCTGCGACTACTTGGGAGTGAAGCTGCGGGGGAAAACATTGGAGGTAAAGTGGCGGCAGGGAGAGTTGGGGGCGATGCAGTTCGGCACCCGCTGGGAAGGCAAAGCCGAGAAGTGGCTGAAGTGGGTATGTGCCGACACGATGGCGCCGGTACCGGCGGATATTGTGGCGACAGGAAAGTGGGTGGCAGTCAAGAAAAAGCGAGCGCAGCGTCTTTACCAAGTTTCGGCCCCTGGTTCCTTGATGTCTGTGCCTGTGGAAGCCCCAATTCCCCAGGGTTGCACCGTGGAACTGACTCAGTTGAACATTAACGGCAGCGCGTGGTGGACTTTGGGATTTGAAGCGTTTGGCAGCGAAAGTTCTTTGACAGAAAGCCTGCAAACAGTGGCTACTTGGACTAGCAAGAGCTATCAGGCGCAAAAGTTGAATGCTGCCGATTCTTCTGCTTATCCGATTTGGCTGACCACCAAGTAATATCAAATCCGGCATTAATAATACCGCCTGTATTCTTTAGTGCCCCTCTGCTGGAACCAGAGGCAAGTTTAGGATAGGTTTCAATCGCCGAGTCCGATCGAGGGCGCTTCTAAGTATTCCGTTCTATGAAACTTGACGAGAATCTATTCACGGTAGATTTAACGTTCTCGAACTGTATCTACCAAGCGACTAGGCTCGCAACTTGTCCACCGGCGTAACTTCAGACCAAACTAATCTTACTAATTCTGATTAACGAGCTATAGCGGTTCTCAAAAAAGTGAGGTATGCCCTATGCCCACGGAGGCCTATGCCCACGGAGGCCACGGAGGCCTATGCCCATGAGTACCTCATCTTTCGCTCGAAAGGCTATAAATTAATCGCGACATTCAAATCACGTTCAATAATTGCACCGCAATGTTGACAATTGAAAACTCGTTCTTTTAATGGCATTGATTGAACAGGACCACAGTTTGAACAAGTTTGAGATGAGGCATACCAGCGGTCAACTAACTCAAATTTTGTGCCATACATAGAATATTTATAGGATAAGTGGCGACGAAATTAATAGAAACCACAATCCGAAATAGCGGCCGCTAACTTGTGATTAGCTATCATACCGCTCACCTTCAAATCTTCGATGCGAATGTGTATTTTGGGCTAATTTCTGTCGTAGTTTTCTGTAATAAATCTCGGCGTTGATTAGCAGTTTTGGCGTGAATCTTGGCAATTATATGATAGTGTTTGTGAGCATTTTTAGACGCTCTTATATCAATTCCGGTGTAACCGGAATTGATATAACTCCCTGATAGAGAGCCAATGCGTAATTGTAGCAAAACCTCCCGTAACCAGAATGTCGCGCCATCAAACTACCTTCTTTGTTTTTAAGTTTTAATTCGAGTGTGAGGCCGTACATAACTGATTAAAGTTTTTGAGCGATTTCTTTGAGTGCCGTAACTATTTGTTTGTTATTGTGGCTTCTACTGCATCGGGTTTTATAGCCTTTCGAGCGAAAGATGAGGTACTCATGGGCATAGGCCTCCGTGGCCTCCGTGGGCATAGGGCATAGGGCATACCTCACTTTTTTGAGAACCGCTATAGGTTTAACATTTGAGTCCTATTGTAGCGCCTGTAACCATGGGCGGTGCCCTGTGGAATTAACTTTCCTTTGGGTTCGGCTGCCTCAGAATGATTAACTTACTCATACAGCGATTCTAGGGTACTCGATGAGTAGATTTAGGAAATTTTAGGGAAATTTTTCTCTCACAGTATCTACCCGCTTTCTCGGATTCTCCCTACTCTGCCAGCAGTTCTCAGAATTTGACAAGCTAAAATTGCCGCACCAAACCCGTTATCAATATTCACCACACCTACACCAGCCGCACAAGAATTGAGCATGGTCAACAGAGGAGCAATCCCGCCAAAACTCGCGCCGTAACCCACACTCGTGGGCACAGCAATCACCGGACAATCTGCCAAACCCGCAACCACACTCGCCAAAGCACCTTCCATACCCGCCACCGCAATCAACACATCAGCATCAGCAATTACGTGCCGGTTGCTCAGCAAGCGGTGAATGCCAGCAACTCCGACATCCCACAAACGTCGCACCTGAAAACCGCAAAGTTGGGCAGTAACTGCTGCCTCTTCTGCTACAGCTAAATCCGCCGTTCCCGCACTGATGATAGTCACAGTACCCGGATGGTGCGGAGTTGGGGAATTAGCAGAAATTGCACAAATTCGAGCCTTTTGGTAGTAGCACAAATCGGGTATTTTTTGCTGCAATTGCTCGAAAACTTCCAATTCAATTCGCGTCGCCATCACAGCAGGATTTCGCCCCCGCATCGCCTCGATAATCTCAACAATTTGGTCTGGGGTTTTCCCTGGCCCCCAGATTACTTCAGGAAAACCGGTTCTTAAAGTGCGGTGGTGGTCAATTTTTGCAAAATCCCCCACTTGTTCAAAGTCAAAATACTTTAATTTGTCTAAAGCGGAGCTCGGACTGACATCGCCGGCGGCCACAGATTCGAGTAACTTCTGTAAAATTTCAGGTTCCATTAATTAATGACAGATGAATGTGACTGCTGACTGCTATAGATTGCTTCGGGCGGGTTTATTGATGCGATCGCTCGATCGCACATACCCTCGTAAAACCCGCCCCTTGTATCTTAAAAGAGTTGGTGTAGCGCTCGTACCGTCAAGCAGGCGATCGCCAGCTCAATCAGGCGATCGAACCGACAAGTGGGCGATCGTACCGATAAGTGGGCGATCGCTCGATCAAGTAGGCGTAAATCTAAAGAAACAAGAAAAATGTAGCGTAAGAGTGCAAGTTTCAGCAGAAAGTGTTGTGATCGGACATCAGAAATCGGTGAAGTTGGCCCGCCCCTTAGACTTAGGCAAGTCTGTTGCGTAGATAAGCGGACATTACTGATGACAGGCACACCTTAAGCACAGGCGGTATCTTAGGCTCTCGATCTTCTGAGCGGGAAAGCCTGCATTGACAAGGTTAGTCTTCTATTGCCTGTCGGTTCTGTTATAAATCGGAGTACATCGGGAGCAAACAATGACATCAACAGTCTTAGGCATAGACATCAGTAAAAGAGACTTTCATGTCTCATTACTGAGAGAAGGTCCTGCGACTAAACCCAAAAAGTTTACCAACAATACTCCAGGTTTTGAGAGTTTACATAACTGGTTGAAACAACAAAATGTAGTCGAACTCCATGCTTGCATGGAAGCTACTAGCATTTACGGCGAAGCCTTAGCCGAATTCCTTTATGGGGAAGGCTTTCAGGTAAGTATTGTCAATCCGGCCCGGATTAAAGGGTTTGCCAAAAGCGAACTTCTGAGGACTAAAACTGACTCCGTAGATGCGGCACTGATTGCTCGTTTTTGTGCGGCGATGAAACCGGCTCTGTGGACACCAACCGCGCCTGAAGTCAAAGAATTACAA
>NZ_JANMZH010000922.1:0-21803 GCF_031383065.1 Microcoleus sp. OTE_8_concoct_300
AAAAAAACCGGGTTTCTGACCACCCGTGCCATCCAACTCAAGAAACCGGGTTTTTTACGCCCGTGTGCCGGCTCTAAGGAAGTATTCTTGTAAAAAAACCGGGTTTCTGACCACCCGTGCCATCCAACTCAAGAAACCGGGTTTTTTACGCCCGTGTGCCGGCTCTAAGGAAGTATTCTTGTAAAAAAACCGGGTTTCTGACCACCCGTGTGTCCAGGACTAAATCATTCAAGCCGATTCTCTCTCTAATACCAAAGTCACCGGCCCGTCATTATCTATAGAGACTTGCATCATCGCTCCAAACACGCCTGTTTCGACTTTTAAGCCGCTCTGGCGCAACTTTTCGACAAATTGATCGTAAAAAATTTCCGCTCTTTCAGGAGCCGCTGCTCGGTCAAAGGAAGGCCGGCGACCTTTGCGGCAGTCGCCGTAAAGCGTAAACTGACTCACAACCAGCAACTCGCCGCCGATGTCCTGTACGGACTTGTTCCAGCGGCCGGTATCCCCGGCAGAGTCGGGAAACAAGCGCAATTCTAGGCATTTGCGAGCCATCCAGTCGAGTTCTGCTTCAGTGTCGGTGTCTGCAATACCTACAAGCAAGTTAAGTCCGCAGCCAATTTTGCCGACAATTCGACCGTCTATTTCGACTTGAGATGATTTGACTCGCTGGATAACTGCTCGCATTGAAAATCGGTAATTGGTAATAGGAAATTACTCGTTACCAGGCTAAAGCCTGGTAACGCAGATCCCGAGGCTCTGCCTCCTATCTTCCTGAGAACCAGAGAGGCAGAGCCTCTAGACATAGGTTCCCAGGCTCTAGCCTGGAAGTAGAAAAGAATATTTTACTGTTAGTTTTTCCCAAAACCTTTACCGCGACTGGTTGAAGGCATACAAAGACAGTTTTCGAGTTGCGATCGCAAATTCTCGGTATCCAAACCCTGACCGATGAGAACAAGCTGGTTCTTCCGCTCACCTTTCCACTCGTCATCGTCCATCGTAAATCGCTTGCCGCTCAAGTGAAAAATATGCCGTTTCGGACTTTCTTCAAACCACATAATCCCTTTCGCGCGAAACACGTTTGTTGGCAGTTGGTGGTCTAAGAAATATTGAAATTTCCTCAGAGAAAACGGCTTGTCGCTCTGGAAAGAAATTGAGGTAAATCCGTCATTTTCTAAATGGTCGGAGTGGTCGTGATGGCTGTGGTCGTGATGGCCGTGGTGGTCGTGGTGGTCGTGATGGTCGTCATGGTCGTGGTGGTCGTGATGGTCGTCATGGTCGTGGTGGTCGTGATGGTCGTGATGGTCGTGGTGGTCGTGATGGTCGTGATGGTCGTGACTGCTAGGAGTTTTTTCAGATTGGAAATATTTGTCCGATTCAAACAATCCGACGCTGAGGACAAGGGGTAGGGGAACTTGCGATTTCACTGTTCGCACAATTCGAGCACCTTCTTTGACATCGCGAATCTTAACTTCCAACAAATCTAAATCTGCTTCCTCAACCAAATCGGTTTTGTTGAGAATAATTATATCGCCGTAAGCTATTTGACTGTAAGCTGCTTGAGAGTTGAACAAATCTAAGCTGTAGTTGGCTGCGTCTACTACTGTAACTATCGAATCGAGACGAGTCAGGTCGCGCAGTTCTGTGCCTAAAAAAGTCATCGCTACTGGCAGCGGGTCGGCGAGTCCGGTTGTTTCGACTACCAGATAATCCAGATTTCCTTGACGTTCTAAAACTTTGTAAACTGCATTAACTAAATCTTCATTAATAGTGCAGCAGATGCAGCCGTTGTTCAGCTCAACCATGTTGTCATCGGTGGTGACAATCAGTTCGTTGTCGATGCCAATTTCGCCAAATTCATTGACCAAAACTGCTGTTTTCAAACCCTGCTGGTTGGTCAGGATGTGGTTGAGCAGGGTTGTTTTGCCGCTGCCGAGAAATCCTGTAATGATTGTAACGGGCAATCCGTGTTTGGGAGCGTCCATCGCCGGTTCTGTCTCGGACTGAGTTGTAGATTGCATAGCTTGACTGTCAAATAATGTCGATCGCACTTTCGTTGTGGTTTTTATTGTATCTTAATTAGGACTTGCGCCTCGTAAACCCAGTTTCTCGGATAAATGTTGGGTTTGGTTGCCTGGTATCTACGCATCAACCGGGAATCAGCCCAAGAGTGCAAAATAAGTGGCACCCTAATTATCGGCAATTGCTAACGCACTCGATCGCACTTTTTTATTTTTTTGATAATTTTTTTGTTCCGAGTACCTGTCGCAGTTGGCCTGCAACCTGTTTGGTCGGTAAATCCAGCAGCGACAAATTTGGGGCCGACTCATGCTGAGTGCGATCGCCCAATGGACGCTGCTTTATCATAGTTTTAATTATCGAGCCGCGTAAAATATTTAAACCTCAACTAAAATAGGGCGGTGGCTATAGGTAGCCACCGCCCTCAAGATAGTATTGCGCTATCTAAGTCTGTGCTTACGCAGGAAGCAAGACTGAATCAATAACGTGGATGACGCCATTATCAGCAACAACATCGGCTGCTGTAACGGTAGAATCATTGATTTTTACGCCATTGGAAGCATCAATTTTCACTTCTGAACCTTCAACTGTCTTAGCAGATGTCAGCTTTACCACATCAGCAGCCAAAACTTTGCCGGAAACGACATGATAAGTCAGGATTTTTGTCAGCTTAGGAATGTCCTTAAGCAGTGCTTCTACAGTACCTGCGGGAAGCTTAGCAAAAGCTTCGTCGGTAGGCGCGAAAACTGTGAAAGGGCCAGCACCTTTGAGAGTATCTACTAAACCAGCGGCTGTAACGGCAGCAACTAGGGTTGTAAAAGAGCCTGCCGAAACGGCGGTATCAACGATGTCAGCCAAGTGAGTCACCTAGTTTTTGTAATCTATAAATCACTATAACGCTAAAAAGTTAATTTAGCTACATTAATTTTTTCTCTGCTTCTGTCTGGTTTTGTGATATTTAAGATAGCAAATTTTTTTATTTAACTCATTTCAGAAAATACCTATCTAAAGGTAGATAAAATTATTTTGAGTTTACTGTATTTTAATTTAGCCATGTAATCCTAAATACATTGCTAAGAGGAGGGCCCCTGCGCGGTGTTGAAAGCGCGGTGTTGAAAGTAAATGCAGGGGCGATCGCCCCTCGCCCTTGCCCGTGCTACGACATTTTGATTGACTTGGCAAAACATTCAACATCCAGCACAGTGCTAAGGCGCCGTAAAAGCCCGGCACCCCGACTCATGGCAACAGTTTCAAAAATACCGATCTAAACTGTTAACAACCATTAACTAGCGCAAGGGTGACATGAGATATAAACTACTAGGTCACAGCGGACTTCGCGTTTCCGAAATCTGCCTCGGAACCATGACTTTTGGGGAAGAGTGGGGTTGGGGGAGCTCCTACGACGAAAGCCGTAAAATGTTCGACGCCTTTGCAGAAGCGGGCGGCAATTTCATTGATACCGCGAATCTCTACACAAACGGTACTAGCGAAAAATATGTCGGCGAGTTCATCGCAGCCGATCGCGAAAAATGGGTAGTTGCCACTAAGTATAGCCTCAACATGAAAAACGGCGAAATCAATGGTTTCGGCAACCACCGCAAAAATATGGTGCAAGCAGTAGAAGCAAGTTTGAAGCGGCTGCAAGTCGAATACATAGATTTGCTGTGGCTGCACGCTTGGGATTTTACGACACCCGTTGAAGAAGTGATGCGCGCTTTTGACGATTTGGTGCGCGCCGGCAAAATTCTTTATATCGGCATTTCCGATACGCCGGCTTGGATTATTTCTCAAGCAAATACGATCGCCCACCTGCGCGGTTGGACACCATTTATCGGCTTGCAAATCGAGTATTCTTTAAAAGAGCGAACTCCCGAACGAGACTTGATCCCTATGGCAAAAGCCTTTGATATTGGCGTCACAGCTTGGAGCCCCCTAGCAGGCGGTTTGCTGACAGGAAAATACAACACTGCAGAAACAGCCAGCGAAGCTAAACGGCTTAATTCATCTGAATCTGGAACAATTAACGAACGAGACCTCAAAATTGCTGACGAAGTTAGCAAAATAGCAGCCGAAATTGGCAAACCTGCTTCTCAAGTAGCCCTAAATTGGCTGATCCAACAGCCAGTCGAAATTATTCCGATTGTGGGGTCGCGCCGACTCTCGCAACTTCAGGAAAATCTCGCTTGTTTGGAGTTTCAATTAACCCCGGAACAAATGCAGCAGTTAGACAAAGTAAGTGCAATTGAGTTGGGTTTTCCCCACGATTTCTTAAAGAGTTCGACGGTGCAAGATTTTGCCTTTGGAGGGGGACTGGCAAAAATTGACCGCCGACTTTAAAATTGCTGCTATCTTCTAGTCTGGGCGGGTTTACGTGGATATTTGGCGCTCGATCGCAGATATCGGCCCACCCGCCCTTAAAGAGATGATTGAGATAGGTGATCTGGGCGTCAGTTTAACCTCACCCCCAGATCACCAATGTCATCACCTTGGTTTCTGACCACCGACTCGCGTACAGTTGTAGGTTTGTCGTCGCCGTTCCCCGGTTTATTTAGGATTTTTGAGCAAGGTGCAAGATGTGAGTTTAACCCCACTCCATAAACTGTCAATTGTTAATCTATCGGAAGTCAGAAATTTCTCTGGCTTTCTGTATAGTAGGATACAATTTTTTTTTAAACGAGCGATCGGAGAAGTGTAAAAAAGCAAGGTTTGTCAAATCAAAAAGCAACATAAACCGGCGCGAGCGAAGCTATCCCGAAGGGAATCGCAAATTTTCTCTCCTCTCCAAATAAAGCAATAAAACTCGCTATTTTTTCACCCCGTACCTGCCTGTTAAGAGTCATTTTACAAGGTCGATCGGCACTTTAACCGCTTTTGAACCAGCGTGTAAGCTAAGCGCCTCCTGAGATAGAACTCATCCTTCAGATAGAAGTAATAGCCGAAAAACTAGGTTACAGTTAACAGCAATAGCAAGTCAAACAATATTAACTTATCTCCAAGTTTCAATTTGGAAAAAAGCAGATAAGCGTGTTTTTCCGCAACTAAACAGTTTCTTTGTTTGGTTCAATGAATGTGGCGCTTGCTCGTCAATAAAATTTCTCAGATTGAGGCTTGCAACTTTCAGTAAGACACTGCTGAGAAAGAAATCCTATTGACAAATTTTCATTGACTAATTCCCGAGGCTAATTATGTCCCCCCCAGAAAACTCAGTAAACACTAATTATAGCAATAAAGGTCGAGCATGGGAGATCCGATTTACCTCTATAGATCCAGCCAAATCGCCTTCTCAATTCGCTTCCTCGCCCGCATTGCGCGCCAACTTATCAAAAGCTGATTCTTTAGATACACCGGATTTAGTTTGCCTGTCTCATCTGCGATGGAATTTTGTTTATCAGCGTCCGCAACATCTCTTGGGTCGCTGTGCCAAAAATCGTCGCGTATTCTTTGTAGAAGAACCTATTTTGAACGCGACTACAGATTGGTGGCTTGATGTTAGCATCCACGAAAGCGGAGTGTGGGTAATAGTACCGCACCTCAGCGAAGGAACTAGCGAAGCAACAGCACAAACTGCTCAGCAAGCCATGCTAGATGATTTGTTTCGAGCGGCAGACATTAGCCAGTACATACTCTGGTATTACACACCAATGGCTGTTAGTTTCACAAACCACTTAAAGCCGCTAGCTGTAGTCTACGACTGCATGGATGAACTGTCAGCATTCAAAGGCGCACACCCCGAGTTAAAAGCCAATGAAAACCAACTTTTAAAGCGCGCTAGCGTAGTATTTACAGGCGGACATAGCCTTTACGAAGCTAAACAGCACCAGCACGAAAACATTCACCCCTTCCCCAGCAGCATCGAAAAAGAACACTTTGCGATAGCCAGGAATCTTTCAGAAGAACCGGCGGATCAAAAAGATATTCCTCACCCGCGTTTGGGATTTTATGGCGTCATAGACGAACGCATGGATATCGAACTGCTGGCGGGCATGGCTCAAGCAAGGCCGGACTGGCATTTAGTCATCATTGGCCCGGTGGTAAAAATAGATCCGGAAACTCTGCCAACTAACCCAAATATCCACTATCTCGGCGGCAAATCTTATCAAGAACTGCCAGGGTATCTTGCCGGGTGGGATATAGCCATGCTGCCTTTTGCGATTAACGAATCGACTAAGTTTATTAGTCCGACGAAAACTCCAGAATACCTCGCGGCAGGCAAACCTGTGATTTCTACTCCTATCCGCGACGTGGTGCGGCCCTACGGAGAAAATGGCTTGGTTCGGATTGCTAGCAATTCTGAAGAATTCGTCGCTTGTGCCGAAGAAATCTTCAGCGAAAGTTCGGACGATCGCACCAAATGGCTCAGCGAAGTAGACGCCTTTTTAGCAGACAACTCTTGGGATAATACCTTGGGAGAAATGCTGGCGTTGATCGAACGTGCGATCGACGGCAAAAGGCAGAACCCAGCAGGCCGGATGAAAGTTTTAAGCTAGGAAGGTTGAGGTTTAAGTTAAAGACTTACCAATTTACACATTCAAAACTTAACACTCAACACTTCTCGCTTGTTGATTACAAATTACCACTTACCTTACTACAAATCAGAGGTTTTTTTAATGTTTGACTATTTAATTGTCGGTGCAGGATTTGCAGGTAGCGTCATTGCCGAAAGACTAGCAAATGAAGCCGGAAAAACAGTCCTAATAATTGATACCCGCAACCACATCGGTGGGAACGCATACGATCACTACGACAACCACGGCATCCTCGTACACAAATACGGCCCCCACATTTTTCACACGAATTCGCGCCCTGTTTTCGAGTATCTTTCGCGCTTCACCGAGTGGCGGCCCTACGAACACCGCGTCCTCGCCAGCGTTGACGGTCAACTGCTACCAATTCCCATCAATCTCAACACCGTCAACCAACTTTACGGACTGAATCTCACCTCATTTGAAGTAGAAGATTTCTTCGCGAAAGTAGCAGAACCAAAGGATTACATTCGCACTTCCGAAGATGTTGTTGTCAGCAAAGTCGGCCGGGAACTTTACGAGAAATTCTTCCGCAACTACACCCGCAAACAGTGGGGAATGGATCCGTCGGAACTCGACAACTCAGTGATTGCGCGCGTACCCACTCGCACTAACCGGGACGATCGCTATTTCACCGATACCTATCAAGCAATGCCACTGCACGGCTACACTCGGATGTTTGAAAAGATGCTTTCTCACCCAAACATCAAGGTGATGCTGAATACCGACTACCGCGAGATTGAGGGCTTTATCCCTTACGGGGAAATGATTTACACCGGACCAGTCGATTCCTATTTCAATTATTGCTACGGCAAACTTCCTTACCGTTCCTTGGAATTCAAGCACGAAACGCTGAACGTAGCCGTACACCAAGCAGCACCGGTGGTAAATTACCCCAACGAGCATTTATATACTCGCTGCACGGAGTTTAAATACCTCACCGGACAAGAGCATCAAAAAACTAGCATTGTCTACGAATATCCTCAAGCTGAGGGAGACCCTTACTACCCGGTTCCTCGTCCAGAAAATGCCGAAATTTATAAGAAATATAAGGCCTTGGCTGATGCAACGCCGGGAGTTTCTTTCGTGGGAAGGCTGGCGACTTACAGGTATTACAACATGGATCAAGTGGTCGCTCAAGCTCTGACAACTTACAATCAACTTACTACCAAGCCGGTGATTCAATTGGCGGCGAATGTTAACGGTTCTGCCTCTAATGTAAGCTCCTCAAATGGAGTGGTCGAGAGCCCAGCTGCAGCTTCTCTAGAAGTCGCTGCTGTCAACGGCAACGGCAACGGCAACGGCAACGGCAACGGCAAATCTGCTAGCAAGTAGCTGGAAGCTGTGAATTTGTAAGGATCAAAATGTCTGGTGATCCGTGTACACCCTACAGCAATAGCTAAAAATGTAAGGTATGGACGGATCGCCATACTCGGTTTGGGTTAAAATTTATTTAACAATTCAAACAAGCTTTGAGGTGAAAATGAGAGTGATAGTTAAAATTGTTTTGTCTCATGAGGTTTTGCAAACTTCTCAATTTCCGCATTTCTATAAAGAAATAGAGCGCCTAATTGCAAGCGGTGGTAAAATTCTAATGATCGATTTCTCAAAAATTAATTTCTTGAAAAATTCGGAGTTAATGTCTGTAGTGGCGATCGTGAAATTAGTTAGAGACAGCGCTTGTATACTTTTGATATCTGCCATGAGCGAACAAGTTAGAATCCTATTTGAACTCACGGGACTAGAACAAATATTTCAGTGTTTGCCGCTTGTGGAACAGGAAGTTTCCCTCAAAAGTGAGCTACCTGAACCGTTAGGTGATTTGCAACCTGTTGCCAGCTAAACTAGAGTTATGAGCTGGCGAGAGTGTCAGACTGAGAGTGGCCCAGACGGGGAGAGGTTCAGAGTGTCCGAGTCGGGGATCGGCAAAATCTTGCTTCTTCCTTGCTTCTGACTACTGACTAATGATTTCTGCCTTCACTACAAGACAGCCTTTAGATGAGGCTGTTTTAATTTACTAAACTTTTACAAATTAATCAGCAAAAAACTTGTCAAAGTCGGGCTAATTGTCGCTAACCTATATATATAACTTCGGGTAGATGTGCCGATGAGCTGGTTAGGTAGAGAGCTAGAAAATTGTGATATTGAAGAGTCTTCCACTATAGACAGCAAGGTAACTGTTCAAGGGCGGAAAACTGGTTATCCGCGCCCCCAATTGCGCCGGAGCAACTGGATTTGTCTCAACGGTCAGTGGAGGTTTGCTTACGACGACGGGGGACGCTGCGTGCAGCCGATCGATATTTCTGAGTGGACTCACACTATAGAAGTGCCGTTTGCTCCAGAATCGGCAAAAAGCGGGATCGGGGACACGAATTTTCACGCCAACTGCTGGTACGAACGCGAATTTGACATACCCCACACAGAAGGCAGAGTGCTGCTGCACTTCGGGGCCGTAGACTACCGCGCGCGCGTCTGGGTGAACGGTCAGTTTGTCATCCAACATGAAGGCGGACACACTCCTTTCACCGCAGACATTACAGCAGTGATGAACCTCAGCGGGCCGCAGCGGGTGACAGTCTGGGCCCAGGACGACCCGCAAGATTTGGAGAAACCGCGGGGCAAGCAAGACTGGCAAATAGAGCCGCACAGTATTTGGTATCCGCGCACGACGGGTATTTGGCAGACAGTCTGGGTAGAATTGGTGCCTCACACTTATATCGAGAGCATCCGCTGGACTCCGCAGTTTGAACGCTGGGAAATCGGTTTTGAAGCGTTTGTCGCGGGCGATCGCCAGTCGGGAATTCAGATTAAAGTTAAACTGTCGATCGGCTGTATGCTGCTCGTCAACGACACCTACGAAGTCATCAACGGCGAAATCCACCGCCGCATCGCCCTCTCAGACCCGGGGATTGACGACTACCGCAACGAATTGCTGTGGAGCCCCGAAAAACCGACATTAATCAACGCTCAAGTGCAGTTGTGGGCAGACGGCAAACTACTCGACGAGGTTAAATCTTATACCGCCATGCGGACGGTCAGCATCCAGCGCGATCGCTTCATGCTCAACGGCCGCCCCTACTACCTGAGGCTGGTGCTCGACCAAGGTTACTGGCCCGACACCATGATGACGGCCCCGAACGACGAAGCTTTGCGCCACGATGTCGAATTAGTCAAAGCAATGGGTTTCAACGGCGTCCGCAAGCACCAAAAAATCGAAGACCCCCGATTTTTGTACTGGGCCGACGTGCTCGGGCTCCTAGTTTGGGAAGAAATGCCCAGCGCCTACCGCTTCACTCCCAAAGCCGTTGACCGGCTGACGCGGGAGTGGACAGAAGTCATCGACCGCGACGCCAGCCACCCCTGTATCGTAGTCTGGGTGCCGTTCAACGAATCCTGGGGAGTTCCGAATTTAGTGGAAGCTGCAGCCCACCGCAACTACGTGCAAGCGCTGTATTTCTTGACAAAAACCCTCGATCCGACTCGCCCCGTCATCGGTAACGACGGCTGGGAAAGCATCGATACCGACATCCTGGCGATTCACGACTACGACAACAACCCGCAAACCCTAGCCAAGCGCTACGGGCCCGAAGTCCAGCTATCCGATTTATTAGATCGCGGGCGTCCGGGAGGGCGCATCCTCACCCTGGACGGCCACCCGCACCAAGGACAGCCGGTGATGCTGACAGAATTCGGCGGCATCGCCTGCGCCGGCCAGGAAAACCCCGATTTTTACAGAGTTTGGGGCTACGTGCGCGCCTGGGACACGAAGGAACTGCAAAGGCGCTACACCGCGCTGCTGAAGGTGGTAAACAAAGTGGAAATGTTCAGTGGATTTTGTTACACGCAGTTGACTGATACTTACCAAGAAGCTAACGGTTTGCTTTATGCCGATCGCACTCCCAAGTTTCCCCTAGAGGCGATGGCCGCGGCAACTCTCGGCAGGGATCTTCCCGAAGAAAGTGTACAGTCGCAAGTTATTACTCAGTGCTAAGGGGTAATTGGGCATCGGGTATTGGTAATTGGTAATTGCCCGCAGTTCCAATTTATTGGATATAGCAAGTCTCAATCATTTATGAACCTCTTCCCTTTTCCCAATGCCCCATGCCCTGTTTGGCCAATGCCCCATTACCCATTAGCCATTGGATTGATGTTTCAAAGCTTTTTCATGGGAGGTTTTGAATGTTCCACCCACAGATTGCTATCGGGAAAACGCCTTGATGTAACAGCCGCCACCTGTCACGATAAATTTGCAGATGCAGACTACCAAAGTTTGCGACAGCAAGGCATTTACACAGTCCGCGAATGCCTCCCCTGGCACTTAATCGAATGGACTGCCTTTTGCTTCCAACTCTGCCATTTTTTCCGTCCTTAGTTCATGTAATGTCTTCTTAATCGAACTAAGCATTGCCCATTCATAAATACTTATAGAAGACCAACCAGTAACTTTCTTTCCCCAATTATTATAGGAGATTTCTTCCCCATTAAATCTGACCAATGTATCATCAATTATTATAGCTTCAGAGCTTTCAAACTCTTTAATTTCAAGGCTATCCCCAGCTTTGATTAATTCCCACTCAAACAACTTGTCCATTCGAGGTAGCCAAGTTCTATTAAAGGCAGAATCAGTGGATATAATTTCTTCCTTGATTGTAGAACCTCCTCCGGCTAAACCCACGTAAAAATCATCCAGTTGTGCCGGAGGCAAAATTTTCTCAATACTCAAAAAACCTTGCTCTCCTATAAAAACAGGAGTGAGATTAATACAGATGGCGTCTACCCCATTTGAAATCAACCAAGCAACAGCAGAAAGGGTTTGCTCATCAAAGGATGAGGCTATAAGTATTATTCGTTGTTTTTTGTTAAAGGTTTTGAGTGCGTCATTGCTTGACAAGAATTTATTCAACTCTCGTCTCGCTTTTTCACTAGGAGTCAAATCACCTAATTCATACTCATCTTTGTGTATCTCGATATACGAGCTATAGACCAACTCTACAAGGGATTCAGGTGTAGAAATTTTGGCATAACTCGCGGCATACCTGATAGCTTGAAATTCAAAAGGTTCTTTTCTGGTCTTGATATCTTGTACGTCGCGTTTAATCTCGATTAAAACAACATTGCCATCTGCATCAATGGCAGTCAGGTCGCTAATCCCGTTACTCGCATTACGAACTTGTTGACCAACAACTAGAAGAGTTTCGTTATCTCCAAAGAGCAAATTAATGTTTTTGCGTAAGAACTCTTCAATATGTTTTTCCTGTAAGTTTAAGTCTTTAAAGTTTCTGACTTTTATTTCTATTGCTTCGTTCCTTTGGATGCCACCGTCGAAAGTAACAGGTATGTACATCGCACTCCGCTTTGCTGCTATTAGCTGTCTAAGTGTTCAACTATATTGAGCCTATTATATCTAAAGAATTAAACGAAAATTAAATTAGCTGGGAATTTTCCATACCAGCAGTGACCACAGACCAGATTACAAAAAATAAATTCCGACTTTAGATAGGGGCGAATTCTCAAAGCACGAAGTTATACTCCTAATATCTCTACTCCCCTAGACGCAGCCGCAGTCAGAAACCGGGTTTTTAGGAAAATCTTTCGTTGTAGCCTGCAAATTAAGTAAAAACCCGGTTTCTTTGGTCTTAGCGTAAGTCCCTATTAAAAACGCCCGCAAAAAAAATGCACTCCCAAACATTGCTAAAACCAGACGGCCGCCCACTCACACTCTACAGTCGCTACCCAATCCCAGAAGGTATCGCGGCCGTAAGTCCCAGCAATGAACCGGTACAGGCAAACCCGCACTTTCGCTGGCATCCTTTGCGGGGGGAATGGGTAGCATACGCCAGCCACCGCCAGGGAAGAACATTCATGCCGCCGCCGGAATACAACCCCCTGGCTGCTACAATTAACCCTAAGTTTCCGACAGAATTGCCGCCGGGAGATTACGACGTAGCAGTTTTTGACAACCGCTTTCCCTCGATGACTTTGCAGGCAAAAAACGCACCTGCAAATATTGTGGAAACTTTGCCCGCTCACGGCATTTGCGAAGTGGTAGTGTTTACTCAAGATCCGCTGGCTTCCCTCGGTTCTTTAGAGTTGTCTCACTTAGAATTGCTGTTAGAAGTATGGGCCGATCGCACTTCAGTTATTGGCAGCAATCCCGAAATTCAATACGTTTTGCCCTTTGAAAATCGCGGCGTCGAAGTAGGAGTAACTTTGCACCATCCCCACGGTCAAATTTACGCTTATCCCTTCGTGCCACCAGTGCCGGCGCGGATGTTAGAATGTCAGTCGGTTTACTATGAAAAAAATAGTAGCGGTTTGCTGCAAGATATGATTCAAAAAGAGATTGCTGACAAACAGCGAATTCTTTATTTAGACTCCGAGGCGATCGCCTTTGTCCCCGCTTGCGCCCGCTACCCTTACGAAGTCTGGCTTGCGCCGATCGCACCGACAGCCACATTTATCGATCTTACTGAAAAACAGCGTCAAGGACTCGCTAAAGCCTTAAAAACAGTCGCCCTTAAATACGACGGTTTGTGGCACCGCCAATTCCCTTATTTGATGGCTTGGTTTCAAGGCCCCACAGACGGGAAACCCCATCCCGAAGCGCATTTGCACGCCGAATTTTATCCGCCCTATCGATCGAGCGATCGACTAAAATACCTAGCAGGAACCGAACTCGCAGCCGGAATGTTTGCTAACGACGCTTTACCCGAAGAAAAAGCTAAAGAATTGCAAGCCGTATCCATCCATCTATTTTAGATTTTAGATTTTAGATTTTAGATTTTAGATTGAGGAAACGCTAACTAAAATCATTGATTTTCTTCCTTCTTCCTCAGATGCATTATATCCGTTACATCCGTTACATCCGTTACCGAACTTTCATCTATGATACACTCATTAAATCCAGAAGTTGACAGCAAACTCGAATTCATCCGCCAAGCCTTAAGCGAAACAGGATCGCTCGCCCTTCGCTTGCGAGGCACAGACTGGTTTGCTTGGGCCACAGCCGGCGGTTCCCATACAGTATTGCTGACCGCAGAAACCGGAGTTGCAGAACTTTTAATCACCGCCGAAACAGCTTGGGTTCTCACCGATGAAATCGAAGCCCAGCGCTTGCAAGACGAAGAATTGCCAGCCAACTTTCAACTGCACATCTATCCTTGGGCAGATGTTGCACAGCGCGAAGCTTTTGTCAAAGAAATTACAGGTGACGGTAACGTCATGAGCGATCGGCCAATTTATCCCAAAGAAACGCCAATAACCGCATCTTTACAGTCTCGCAAACAGACAATGATGGCAAGCGAATTAGAGCGATACCGACGAGTCGGGCGTTTAGCCAGTGAAGCCATGACAGAGGTACTTTCTGCTGCCAAACCGACATGGACAGAATATCAGCTAGCCGGAGCCGGTGCAGAGGCATTGTGGGCGAGAGGTTTGCATCCAGCCCTGACATTAGTTGCTGGAGAAAGGCGTTTGCCGCTATACCGCCACGCCACCGCAACCGCCGAAGAAATTGGGCGGCAAGCAATGTTAGTATTTTGCGCTAGGGGATGGGGTTTGTATGCAAATTTAACCCGATTTGTCAGTTTCGACTTTCTTGGGGAAAATCATTCCGAGTTGCACCGACAAGTCAGAGAAATTGAAGCAGCAGGCTTGAATTCGTGCCGGCCGGGAGTATCGCTGAATGCGGTTTATGATACCCTGAAAGCTGCTTACGAAGAGGAGGGATATCCTCAAGCAATTAGGCAACACCATCAAGGCGGAACTACCGGATATTTGGCGCGAGAAGTTGTGGCAAATCCGGGTACTTCAGATATGTTAGCCGAAAATATGGCAGTGGCTTGGAATCCGAGTTTGTCGGGAGCCAAAATTGAGGATACCTTTGTAATTCACAGCGATGGAACCTTGGAAAATTTGACTTTCGATCCGAATTGGCCGAGCGTAGAAGTAGCGGGAAGGTTGCGGCCAGTGCCAATGGAAAGATGGGGCGATCCGCTTTAACTTATATGTTGGGGGCGGGTTCTCCTGCCCACCCCACAAAAACTAATTTATTTATCTCTCTATATCTATCTAATAGATGTCGTCACCGATCGACAAAACCCATATCTTAAGTATGCAACCCCCGTAGTAAAACACTAATCTCATGAACACAGAGGCGATCGCAATCGGACCCCTAGAGGTATGGGGTGGAGTAGAATGCACTGTTAACCGCGTGGGCGACGAGTATTTCGACCAGTTGGAGCGCAGCGGTCACGCCACGCGCCTCGAGGACCTCGACCTGTTTGCAGAACTGGGCGTGCGTGCCATGCGCTACCCCGTGCTGTGGGAACGGACTGCACCCAATGGTTTAGAGAGTGCTGACTGGTCCTGGGCGGATGAGCGACTCGGTCGTTTGCGCGAACTCGGCATTCATCCCATCGTTGGTCTAGTTCACCACGGCAGCGGTCCCCGCCATACCAGCCTCATCGATCCCAACTTCCCTGAGAAACTAGCCGAGTTCGCCCGGGCGGTTGCACAGCGCTATCCGTGGGTAGACCGTTACACACCTGTCAATGAGCCACTGACCACGGCGCGATTTAGCGGACTCTACGGTCACTGGTATCCTCACGGACTTGATGGACTAACCTTCGCCCGTGCCTTGTTGATAGAGTGCCGTGCCACTGTACTCTCGATGCGGGCAATTCGTGAGGTAAACCCTGCCGCACAACTGGTGCAGACTGAGGACATGGGTAAAACCTACAGCACGCCCCTACTCGCGTATCAGGCAGAATTTGAGAACGAGCGCCGCTGGTTGAGCTTCGATTTGCTGTGCGGTCGCTTGAATCGGTCTCGCCCGATGTGGGGTTACCTATGCTACTTGGGGATTGAGGAAGCCGAACTCGATTGGTTCCTGGAGAATCCCTGCCCGCCAGACGTGTTGGGGCTTAATTATTACGTAACCAGCGAACGCTTTCTGGATGAACGCATAGAAAACTACCCAGACTCCTCGGTTTGCGGAAACGAGAAAGACCAATACATCGACATAGAGGCTGTGCGCGTCTGTGCTGAGGGTATAGCGGGTTTGCGCGGGCTGATTAAAGAGACATGGGAACGCTACGGGCTACCCATCGCCGTGACAGAGGCACACCTCGGTTGCACTCGCGAGGAGCAACTGCGCTGGCTTTATGAAATATGGCAGGCAGCGCTTTCTATGTGCCGCGAGGGCGTGGACGTGCGTGGCGTGACTGTTTGGTCTCTCTTGGGTACGTTTGACTGGAATGTTTTGCTGACCCGCGCCGATGGCTACTATGAGTCGGGAGTGTTTGATGTGCGCAGTTCCCATCCGCGCCCGACCGCCCTGGCCCGGCTGGTACGGGATTTAGCAGAGGGACGCCAGCCGGACCACCCCGTCCTCGACGTGCCTGGATGGTGGCGCCGACCTGTGAGGCTGCTTTATCCACCTTATAGTTGTTGCGTAGATGGGGAGCAGGATAACTGGGCTATGGGGCCTGAAGACTGGCGGCTGGAAAAGAACATAACTAATTCCCAATTAGCAATTACCAAGCCCCAGCCTGTGCGTCCGCTGGCAATTGTTGGAGCCACAGGAACGCTGGGCAAGGCTTTTGCCCGCCTGTGCGATCTCCGGGGCATTCCATACCACCTCCTGACACGCCAGGACATGGACATTACCGACCTCGCGTCTGTCCGTGCCGCTCTTAGTGAGTTGAATCCGTGGGCGGTTGTGAACGCTGCTGGGTACGTTCGCGTGGATGATGCGGAACGCGAACCTGACCTCTGTCTGCGCGTGAATGCTGAGGGTCCAGCCATCCTCGCTGCTGCTTGCGTTGATGTGGGAGTGGCGCTGCTTACGTTCTCATCAGACCTTGTATTCGATGGGGCTGGTGCTACCCCTTATTTAGAAAGCCACGCTGTTGCACCCCTCAACGTGTATGGGCGCAGCAAAGCTCTAGCGGAGGCGCGGGTCTTACAGGCTAATCCCTCGGCGCTAGTAATCCGCACGAGTGCATTCTTCGGGCCGTGGGATGAGTATAACTTCGTGACGATCGCACTGCGTCAGTTGGCTGCTGGGCAGAGGTTCGTAACCGCAGAGGATTCGGTTGTTTCGCCTACCTATGTCCCGGATTTGGTGCATGCCAGCCTCGATTTGTTAATTGACGGCGAGTACGGCTTGTGGCATTTAGCTAATAAGAGTGCGATCACTTGGACCGAGTTGGCGCGACTGGCGGCTTCTATAGCGGGTGTTGATGCGTCTGGTGTGGAAGCTCGTCCTACGCGAGAACTTGGTTTTGCCGCTCTCCGTCCCACTTACAGCGTTCTCGGCAGCGAGCGTGGCTTACTACTCCCGGATCTTGACCATGCCATGTCCTGCTACTTTGCCGATCGGCAACTAGCTTAGATTTTCGAGTAGGAAGGAGTTAATATGTCTCAGGCTGGATCTACCCTCTTATTAACAGGGGGAGCCGGATATATTATGTCCTGTCCGATCGATTGACCGTAATATCCCGGCCGGGCAGGTTTTTGAGATTGGAGATTGTGGGCAGATCTCGTTGGTGAACCCGCCCCTACCTGATGAAGGGTAATCGACCGGACATGATATTAGACATCTCCAAAAACTCTCAAGCTTTTTCCCCGTTAGTTTATGGCTGCCTGCCCTCCATGAGCAGGCAGCCATAAACTAACGGTCATATCAATTCCGGCAGTCAGGCCGGAATGATATCAAATCCTTGCTTCAAAAGTCGGGCGTCAAGTAGAATCAAGCTGTAAACAAATAATTCGCGCAATTTTCATTTTTTTGACCCGCCCGTCATTAGTCATTAGTTATTAGTCATTAGTTATTAGTTATTAAGCTGTCGCGCATTTAAATTGTATATTCAGGGCGGGCGGGACACCCCACAAGACTTTGATTTTTTTTGACAGACAATTTAAATGCCGCAACAGCTTAGTCATTAGTTATTAGTCAACAGTCAACAGTCAACAGTCAACAATCACGGACGGTGCAGTTAGAGAGTCGATATCAGAATTTTCTGACCACCCGTGCGATCGCGAACTCGAACTGTAAGGTGCTGATGGGCGCACCCTACAATTCGAGTTTGTGCGATCGCGAACTAACTACTCATCTTCAGCATAGATAAACCGATACAATTCGCTAGGATCGGGCTCGGGGCTTTTCTCAGCAAAATCTACCGCATCATCAATTACTGCTTGAATCTTATTATCGATCTCTTTTAATTCTTCAGCAGTTGCCAAAGTTCGATCGATCAAATCACGAGCCAACTTCTTAATCGGATCGCGGGGGAACCAATATTCCTTCTCTTCCTTAGAACGTAATTCATCAGGATCGGCCAAAGAATGGCCGCGAAAGCGATAAGTCAAAGCCTCGATTAAAGTCGGTCCCTCGCCAGCACGCGCCCGCGCTACAGCTTCTTTCGCCACTTCCCGCACCGCCAAAACATCCATCCCGTCAACCTCAAAACCAGCCATGCCAAAAGCATGAGCCTTCTTGTAAATCAGCGGATCAGAAGTAGCTCGCTCGTGGGCCATCCCGATCGCCCATTTGTTGTTTTCCACCACATAAATAATTGGCAACTTCCACAAAGCCGCCATATTCAAACACTCAAAAAACTGCCCGTTATTTGCAGCACCATCGCCAAAAAAACAAGCAGTCACCCCATCTGAACTCTCATCCCCCAAAGCTTCGCGCCGATACTTCGATTGAAAAGCCGCCCCCGTAGCTACAGGAATCCCCTCAGCCACAAAAGCATAGCCCCCCAACAGTCGGTGTTCTGCAGAAAACATATGCATTGAACCGCCGCGGCCCTTCGAGCAACCAGTTTCCTTCCCGAACAACTCCGCCATTACTTCCCGCGCCGGGACGCCCGCGCTCAAAGCGTGAACGTGATCGCGATAGGTGCTGCTAACGTAGTCGGTGTCATCCCGGCGCATCGATCGAATCACGCCAGTAGAAACAGCTTCCTGACCGTTGTACAAGTGGACAAAACCAAACATTTTGCCCCGGTAGTACATCTCAGCACACTTGTCCTCAAAGTAGCGCCCCAAGACCATATCCTCGTAGAGCATCAAGCCCTCATCCCGAGAAATGTTTACGCTTTGCGCGTCAAAAACTGGTAAAGTCCGTTCCTGAACCATAAATAATTAATACCCGACGATCGGCTTCCTAGACATCTAAATTTAAACTCACATCTTGCACCATTCTCCTGAACAGGCTTTCGGGCCTGTTCCACAAAGAATAGATTTTCTTCTTGTGGAACGAGCCCTCCTAGTCCGTTCATAAAAGGCTTATTGACAATGGTGCAACATCTCAGTTTAAACCCAGATGGGACACAACCGCAGCAGAAAAACATCGCACCTTTTCTGTGCAGCAGTTCACCAATTGTTAAAATGAGTAGGGCAGGCGGGGCGGATGACCCGGACTCGGAGAACCAACTCCCATCTAAACCCGATGCCAAGGAATGATATAATTCCATTACTCTCAAACCCGAAAATGCTCAAGAGTCAAACCACTCATTTAGCTGACGGGCAGTGGGGCAAGGCATTTTCCTCACTGTAAAACGCTGTAGAGGAAAAAAAATCAGAGTATCTCTACGACAAGTCCAAGATACCGTGCATTGGGCGGTTGGAAGCCAACGCCAGAATTTTTGATTTGGTTTGCGGGAGTATCTCACTTAAGATAGGCTAATTCAGTTGCTAGCGCTTTGGGGAAGTGGACGAGTGTTAATTCCACTAGATTACTACCGGATTTTGGGTCTACCGATTCAAGCTACTGCCGAACAGTTGCAGCAGGCTCACCGCGATCGAACTTTACAGCTTCCGCGCCGGGAGTATTCCGAAGTTGCGATCGTCGCCCGCAAACAACTGCTCGATGAAGCCTGCGCCGTTCTGTCAGACTCAGACGGGCGCAAAGCTTATGATGCCAGTTTTTTAGCCAAAACTTACGATCGAGAGTCGGAAGCCGCACTCGAAGCCAAGCACCAGAGGTCGAAAACCTCAGCAGGCACGGCCACAGTTTTGCAAGACGCAGGAGAAACCGCTGCAGCAGAGTCCAAGGCTTTAGAGGCTGCTCCCGACCCCCACACTCCAAGTATTGAAATCGATGACAACCAATTCGTAGGAGCCCTGCTCGTACTGCAAGAACTGGGGGAATACGAACTCGTACAGAAGCTTGGTCGCCCCTATCTCAACAATGGCAGCATCGCGATCACCGAAGGTCGTTTCGGCGATCCCCAGCTCGTGCGGCCAGATATAGTTTTAACCGTCAGCCTTGCCTGTCTAGAACTCGGCCGCGAACAGTGGCAGCAAGGTCAGTACGAAAATGCTGCAAAATCATTAGAAGCAGGTCAAGAACTGCTGCTGCGCGAAAGCCTATTTCCAAGCGTGAGGGGTGAAATGCAAGCCGACCTATACAAACTGCGTCCGTACAACATTTTAGAGTTACTATCCCTCCCCGAAGAAAAAGTTGCCGAGCGTCGCAAGGGACTGCAAATCCTGCGAGAAATGCTTCAAGAACGCGGCGGCATCGACGGATCGGGAGACGATCGATCGGGTTTAGGAATAGAAGACTTCCTCCGCTTCGTGCAGCAAATGCGGAAACACCTAACCAGCAGCGAGCAGCAGGCTTTATTTGAAGCAGAAGCCGGCCGCCCCTCCGCAGTCGCCACTTACCTCTCGGTCTACACGCTGTTAGCCCAAGGATTTGCCGCCAGAGGGCCATCGATGATCCGTCGCGCCAAGCTGATGCTGATGCAGCTGGGTCGCCGCCAAGACGTTCACCTGGAAAAAGCCGTTTGTTCCCTGCTGCTGGGCCAAACAGAAGAAGCCAGCAGAGCCCTGGAACTGAGCTCGGAAAAAGAACCCCTCGCCTTCATTCGCGAACATTCCCAAGATTCTCCCGATTTGTTGCCCGGGCTGTGCTTGTACGCCGAACATTGGCTACAAGAAGAAGTGTTTCCCCACTTCCGCGACTTGGCGAACCAGTCAGTATCCCTAAAAGATTACTTTGCCGACCCGAAAGTACAAGCTTACCTAGAAGCTTTGCCGCTTGAGGCAGAAACCGCCAACGAATGGGTGGTGGTGCAGCCCCGCTCCGGCAAGCCCCCAGGGCGACTGCAAGCGACTGCCGGCCGATCGCCTGCTGCAGTACCCCCACCATCGGGCAAGCAGGGAGCCAGTACCGTCACCTTGACCCCCGTACCCACCGACGCCTCCACCGCAGCCTCAGGGCAGAAATCCCCGGCAACGGCGGCCGTGCCGAGATCTGCTGCCGCCGTCTCTCTCCCGACAGCTACGGCCCGACAGCCTGCAGACTCGACTTCCAAACAACGCAGACGCAAAAATTCAGGGCGCAGCGGAGCAAGCGGCAAGGGGCTAACAGGCGATTTGGTCGATCGAAGCCGCACCAAGGCAGCACAAATTTCCGCCCAAGTCAAGTCCATGCCTCGAAACAGGCTGGCTCTGTTTCTAGTCGCAGGTGTCCTGAGCCTGTTACTTCTGTGGTTAATACTCAGTCTCTTGGCGAGCGCGATCAAAGCCCTATCGGGCCCATCGCTGCCAAACGAACCCGTCGTCACGCAGGAAGCACCGCCGGTAGAAAGCCCCCCTGTTGCCGTGAGCCCAGAGCCGAGCGCCCCGCCATCGGGAGCAATGACTGAGGAAGCAGCAAGAGAGTTAGTTCAAAGCTGGCTGTCGGCGAAAGCAGCGGCTTTGGGCCCTAACCACGCTGTGGAAGAATTAAAGCAAGTTCTCACAGAACCGGCTTTGTCTCGCTGGCAATTAATGGCAGAAGCTCAACAGCGAAACAACGCTCACCAGCGTTATGTACACAAGCTGCAAGTTAATGGAGTTACGATAAGTCCGAGTAATCCCGATCGCGCCCAAGTAGATGCCCAAGTATCAGAAAAAGCCGAAGTGTTCGATCGCGATCAGCCGGTTTCTTCGCGCAACGAAAACCTGCGGGTGCGCTACGATTTGATCCGCCAAGACGGAGAGTGGCGGATTATGGATTGGCAAGTGATAAAGTAAGGAATTGTTCAGTTGACAGTTGACTGTTGACAGTTGACTGCACAATAGCGACCTCTACCTGGAAGGAAGAGGATTGGAGTAATGAACAGTCTTCTTTTAATTTCTCCCGATCGGGCTTGGGGCTTTAAACCAATTCTTTCTGGTAAAGTCTTAAGAATCCTGCGTCTGCCATACCGGGGAGTGTCAATCGATTTTAGATTTTAGATTTTAGATTTTAGATTGAAGCAT
>NZ_JANMZH010000465.1:0-2019 GCF_031383065.1 Microcoleus sp. OTE_8_concoct_300
CCCCGGACTGGAGGAAAGTCACGACCGAGGAGCTAGTTGTAAGACTAGGATAGCAGACCGCCATTTTTGGCAAAAGGATTGCGCCCGGAAACCCTGGCAATAGGGATATTAAGGCCCGAAAGTCTTAAGAATCCCCGTCGCGCTCGCGCGGGGAGTGTCAATGTAAATAAGGTATTCGCATGGCACAAGCGTCTGTATCTCCTGTAGTGCTCATTATTCTAGACGGCTGGGGTTATCGTGAAGAACAAGACGGAAATGCGATCGCCGCTGCGAAAACACCCGTGATGGACAGTCTCTGGGCCGCTTATCCCAGAACTCTGATTAAAACATCGGGTCGGGCGGTAGGCCTTCCTGACGGGCAAATGGGCAACTCAGAGGTCGGCCACTTGAATCTGGGCGCCGGCCGCGTGGTTCCTCAAGAATTGGTGCGGATCTCGGATGCCGTCGAAGACGGTTCTTTGCTGCAAAATCGGGCGCTGGTTCAGCTTTGCGAGGAAGTGCGCCTTCGAGGCGGCAAGTTGCACCTGACTGGTCTTTGTTCCGAGGGCGGGGTTCACTCGCATCTGAGCCATATTGTGGGTTTGCTGGAATTAGCAAAAGCACAGGGAATTTCTGAGGTTTGCATTCACGCGATTACAGACGGCCGCGATACTACTCCGAAAGAGGGTGTAGAAGCTTTAGCAAAGATTGAAAGTTATATAGAAAAGGTAGGGGTCGGTCGGATTGTGACCATCAGCGGCCGCTACTACGCGATGGACAGGGACAAGCGCTGGGATCGGGTGCAGCGCGCTTACGAGGTGATGACGACTGAGGGTGCGCCGGACGGTCGATCGGCTGTTGATGTGTTGCGGGCCTCTTATGCTGAAGGAGTGACGGACGAGTTTGCAATTCCGACTCGGATTGCTCGGGGGGCCGTGGCATCCGGGGATGGGGTAATTTTCTTTAATTTTCGCCCGGACAGGGCTAGAGAATTGACTCAGGCTTTTGTGGCGCCGGATTTTAAGGGCTTTGAACGGCAGTTAATTGAGCCGCTGACGTTTGGGAGTTTTACTCAGTACGACCCGAAGTTGTCGTCGGTAATGGTGGCTTTTGAACCGCAGAATTTGAACAATATTCTGGGCGAGGTGATTTCTAACCACGGTTTGCAGCAGTTGCGGACGGCGGAAACTGAAAAGTACGCTCATGTGACTTATTTTTTTAATGGGGGTCTGGAAGAGCCTTTTATAGGGGAACACCGCGAGTTGGTGCAGAGCCCGATGGTCGCGACTTACGATGAGGCGCCGGAGATGTCGGCGGCTGTGGTGACGGATGTGGCTGTGGCGGGTTTGGAAAAGCGGATTTATTCATTGGTGGTGATTAATTACGCTAACCCGGATATGGTGGGTCATACGGGGATGATGGATGCGACGATAATTGCGATCGAAACTGTGGATAAATGTTTGGGGCGGCTGTTGAGTAGCATTAGTAAAGTTGGGGGAACGGCAATTATTATTGCTGACCACGGAAATGCTGAGGTGATGTTCGACGAGAACGGGAATCCCTGGACGGCTCACACTACTAACCCGGTTCCCTTTATTCTCGTAGAAGGCGAAGGTCTGAAGATTCCAGGTCACGGAACCGATGTTCCTCTGAGGACGGACGGTTGTTTGGCTGATATTGCGCCGACGATTCTGGAGCTGTTGAGGTTGCCTCAGCCGCCGGAGATGACGGGACGTTCTATGATTCGATCGGCTGATTTTGAAGTTCGCGCCAATCGCACTCCGGTGCGAGTCCGATTGTAGCAAGGCTCGGCGAAATCTAGCTACTGGTAGGGGCACGGCGCTGTGTCCCTAAGCGAGTTTGTGTGCGATCGACCGGATTTGATATGATAATAAGTTACGTGCGATTCGTTTAGCCGAAACTCGAAAGGGGGGATGGCTAGCAGCGGTGGGGTAAACCTATTAGGGTTAGAGTTCGCACTTTAATCCCCCATCGATGACAACTTACTATTCATGCAGGTGAGAAAACCTAGTCGAGCAT
>NZ_JANMZH010000466.1:0-6850 GCF_031383065.1 Microcoleus sp. OTE_8_concoct_300
CCCCGGACTGGAGGAAAGTCACGACCGAGGAGCTAGTTGTAAGACTAGGATAGCAGACCGCCATTTTTGGCAAAAGGATTGCGCCCGGAAACCCTGGCAATAGGGATATTAAGGCCCGAAAGTCTTAAGAATCCCCGTCGCATTAGCGCGGGGAGTGTCAATAAAATCAGCAATTTTAGCTTTCTACGCCACCACAAAAGGCGAATGAAATGCTAAAAATTGAAATATGAAGCAACAACGGTATAATCAACAACAAATTGAATCGTTCGCCCAAGCGGTATTGAACGATGGCTATTGTGTGTTGCGCGATCACTTTTCCACCGCAACACTGAAGGTTTGGCGCGAAACTTTTGCGCCCTTGCTACACGATCATATCGAGCGCGAAGGTAAACTTCGCAATCGCGGCCCAGCTCGTTATTATGTTACCCTTCCTTTCAACGCTCCCTTTGCGGATCCCAGTATTTATGAAGATGAGGATGTGCTAGCACTGGTTGAGCGTTTGGTGGGCGAAGATGCGGTGATGTGCCAGTTGGCGACAGACACGCCGTTGCTGGGTTCTGACTATCAAGAGGTGCACCGGGATGCGCCGCCACTTTTCCCGGAAACTGGGATAGAAACGCCGCCATTCCAACTAGCGGTTAACTTCCCACTCGTCGATATGACGCTGGAAAATGGCCCGTTTGAGGTGGTGCGGGGCACGCACATGATCTCGAAGGGGGAAGGGTTGCAGCGGATGGAGTCGGGTGAGATCAAGTTAGAGCCGGTTTTGATGCAAGTGGGAGATGTGATGATCCGCGATGTGCGGGGGCTTCACCGAGGCACTCCTAACCGCACGGAAATACCGCGCCCTATGGTGGTGATTGGCTACAGCCGGCGCTGGTTATATCGCCCGGAGGTTTGCATTCACATTCCCCGTGCTTCCTTCGATACTCTTTCGGAACGCGCCCGCCATTTATTGCGCTTTAATCCAATTGTGGAATCCCTGGAAGAGAAGCCGGAAGTTGAGGTTTATCAAGCGTTTGCTTACTAAAAAATAATGTGATAGGCGTTCGCTCTGTGACATAAAAAGGGCGATCGCTTTTGCTTTTTTTTGATATTCAACCGCTTGCAAAAATCTCGAATTGGTAATTGGTCTTGAACACAAGCCGTTAACTCATATCATGTCCGGCTACTTACCCATAATTAAGCCGCAACTGGAACTTGAGGCCACCCGTGAAAGTTTGTTAAACCCCGAATTAAATCTTGCTGTTGGAGTAATTGTTTGCAGCGATCAAATAAAACCTCTTCTAATTCATCAAAATTTTCAAAATTTAAAAATATTCTTGGTTCTATCAAAACGCCAAATTATCAAGAATTAGGAAAGGCGAGAGAGTTTGCATTCAGTCAAGTTTCTAATATCAATTCCGGTTGCATTGGAATGATTAAACCGCAGAGTACGCTCTTAACGCAGAGTTCGAGAACAGAGAGATGAATAATTCCGATGCTAAGGGATTTGATATAACAAGATATTTGGAACTGTTTTGCACACTGCTGTTATGGTACCTCATCTATCTGAGAAACCCTAGATCGGGGTTTGGAGCACGGGGCTACAGTGGCATTCTTTTTGCGGGCTGGTATAACTACTCGGAATGCACAAATATTGCAATTCCTCAAGCGCTTGTGGGAGAGGGCAAATTAGTATTGGGTATAGAAAAATCTACAGGAAGCATCGAAGCGGCTGTCCCGTTCGGCTTGCCAGCAGCAGGGTCGGGCTGGTAGAGTTGGATACGATCGCGCCCAAGTCGTTTAGCTTGATACAGCGCTTGGTCGGCTGCGGCAATCAGAATTTCGGGTCCCGATTCAGATGCAGGAACAATACTCGCTACGCCCAGACTGAGAGTGACGTAGCAGCTCACTTGAGAACCAACGTGAGGAAGCTGCAAAGCGGAGATTTTGAGCTGTATGTGTTCGGCTACCTTCACAGCGCCTTGAATCGCGGTATTTGGCAAAATAACGGCAAATTCTTCGCCTCCGTAGCGAGCTACTAAATCGGCGGGGCGATTGACTGCACTGCCGATCGCCCCGGCGACTTGCCGCAAACATTCGTCTCCCCCTGGGTGTCCGTAGGTATCGTTGTAACTTTTAAAAGAATCAATATCGCAGAGAATCAGGGACAGAGGCGTTTGTTCCCGCGCTTGTCTGCGCCACTCCATTTCTAAATACTGATCGAATCGGCGGCGGTTTGCTAGCTGCGTGAGTTCATCTAAACTGGCCAAGCGCTCTAACTTGAGGTTGGCCGCTTGCAACTGCTGGTAGAGTTCTGCTTGCTTGATGGCGATCGCCAACTGGGTGGCCAGAGAAGACAGCAACTCTACTTCCAACTGCATCCACTGCCGGGGACTGCACTGGTGGGCCATCAGCAGCCCCCACAACTCGTCTCCTTGCACTAAAGGCACTACCAAATAAGCTCTCACGGCGAATTGTGCGAGCAAGTCAATTTGATATTGTGGCAAATCCGCGGCCAAGACATCGGCGATGGGTCGTATCGCCCGATGTTGGTACGCTTCGTGATAGAATTGGTCAAAACAGAAATTTTCCAGGGTTTCCCCCAACATCGGCTTGCAGTTGGGAGCTACAGATTCCACTGTTACCGCCCCCGTCGCCGGGGAGAGGCAGAAAGTGCCGGTACAGGGGTTGAAGCGGACGATCATCACTCGATCGGCCTGAAGGAAGTGGCGCACTTCTGTCACTGTCGTCCTGAGCACTTCGCCCAAATCAAGAGACTGGCGGATGTGCTGAGTAATCGTGGCCATCAGCAGTTCTCGTTCGTTCTGCTGCCGCAGCGCCTCTTCTGCCCGCTTGTACTCGGTGATATCTTGAGCGGTGCCGAAAATTTGTTTGGGCCAGCCGTCGGCTGTGCGGGCGAACACTTGATCGCGGCCGCGGAACCAGCGCCATTCGCCCGATCGATGTTTGAGCCGATAGTCCAACTCCAAAATATGCCCGTCTTGGGCCGAGGGAAATTTTTGCTGGTGGGCTTTGAGCCTGGGCAAATCTTCTGGGTACACCAAACTGGAGTACAAAGCAGTTTGCATCTGTAAAATTTCTTGGGGAGTGTAGCCCAGCAAATTAGAAGCTTGACCGTTGACGTAGACGTTCCGCTGTTCGGTCAAATCGTAGATGTAGAGCAAATAAGGCGCCGCGTCAGCAATCTGCTGGATGAAATGCTGGCTCGATCGCAATTCTTCCTCCACCCGCTGACGCACTTGCACTTCTTCCAAAGCTTGATCCCGCATTGTGCGGTAAGCTTGGATGCGGTGGGTGAGGTCGGTCACGTCTTGAATCACCAACAGGGCGTAAAACGATTGGCAGTTTGATGGCACAAAACCGTAAGGCGAAGCTGAAGTCCTCAAGTTTGAGGGGGATGCGTCATCAACAGCTTCTGGTTCTGGCAGCATACCTTCTGGTTCCCACTCAAGAGTCGATCGAACCAAGTCAGGAATATCCTGTTGAGCACAGCCCGGTGAGAGTGCAGGAACAGCAGTCACAGTAGTTTGCTGAATGCGCTGCAGGCTGTCTTGCCAAGTTGCCGGAATCAGGTGTTTGTGAATTTGAGAAGAAAAAATTGTTGGCGGGCCTCCTGCAAAGATTTGCTGGAAGCGATTTGCGTACTTTAGCTGGCTCAGGTGAGGAAAATAAGTTGTGATCTTTGTTCCCAAAATTTCGTCGCGGGGAATTTTCGTCCAGTCTTCGAGACAGGTATTCCAAAACAGCACCACAAAATCATCTCGCAGCAGGCAAGCGCCGACAGGTACGCTGTCAAGAACTCCAAACTTTTCCTCAATTGTTTTCTTTTCCTCGATCATAGACCCCCGACAAGTTGATTGATAGCAGCCAACAAGGTATCAAAGGAACTGACATTGAAAATGAGGATGATATCTCCTTCAATCTGAAGCCTTTCAATAATGAAAGTCGTCTGGGCTAATAAAACAACTGTATCAGTACCTAAACCGCCAGATGTCAGCAAAGTAGCAATCGTTCCTTCCGTGTAATTGGGAATTGAGTAGTTCAGGCGCTGCTGAAGTAAGTTGCTGATTGCACCCATGACCCCATTAATTACAATATTTCCCACTTCACTGAGCGTACCAATTTTGACAGAATCGAGATCGTGAGTTCCAGCTTCTTCCCCTGTGAGCATTGTCACGAGCATAGCCGCGCTGTCGGTGGGAAAGACTAGCTGGGCAAGGCCTCCAAAGGATCCTGTGAATTTTAGCTGGACGGCGGCGATTTGCTCGCCGTTGAGGTGCTCCTCTAAAACTTCTTTCACGTCGTGAGGAGTCAGGATTTGAACGTAGGGAATTTGTAAGCGAATCGGGGAGTCGATCATGTCGTTCAAAATCCCTGCTGCTTGACCTATACCGATGTTGACGAGTTCCTGCAAAGCATCGAGCTGTCGAGCGCTTAATTTCATTGGGTGCTCTCCTGGCTGGCACTGAGAGCTTTTTTGATCCACTCGATCAGTTCGTCTGAGTTCGGCATTTTGTGAATGACTGCCAGGGCTCCGAGTTCCATGCACTCGGAGTTGGTAGTTGCTTGGATGTCTGCGGTAATTACGATGACTGGAATTTTATATCCTCTATCGCGCATGGTTTGCAGGACTTCCCGACCTTCCATTTCCGGCATCAGCAGATCTAAGAGCATACAATTTGGGGCTTTTGTGCCGAGCAGTTCTAGAGCTTGTGGCCCGCTGGATGCTTCCAAAGTTTCGTATCCTTCAGCTCGCAGCATTTTGCAGATTACTTTGCGAGTCAACCACGAATCTTCGACAACGAGAATTGATGTCACTACGTTCTCCTCCTTCTATTGTTTAGGACTGACCGGCGTTGCAGGTACTACTTTTATCTTGACTGTAATTTAAAGTGCTGGGACGGTGTGTGATCGAGATTGACTCGGAATTCCTGTTCTTAAAAACTAACGCATTAATGTGTTGGATAGTTTAGTATCTTGGACTATGGGAAGAAAAAACCCGGTTTCTGAATGAAACCAGGTTTGCGGGGATCTGTAAGCTGTCGCGCATTTAAATTGCATATTCTCCGCGGGCGGGACGCCCACGCCACAAGAGTTTTATTGTTTTTTGACATACAATTTAAATCCCGAACAGCTTATTGCTCCTAACATGGGCGCTTAATTATAGATTACCAAACGCTTCCGGAGCGACTCTACTCGCTGTTTGGCAGTGGCATTGTCTGGATCGCAGGCGAGAGCTTGTTCGTACATTTCCAAGGCTTGAGCTGTTAATTTCTTACGCTCGTAGGCGTGACCCAGATTGTTGAGACACGTAACGTATTCTGGCTGCAACTTCAGGGCTTCTTTGTACTGGCGGATCGCGATGTCGTACTGTTCTTGCCCGAAGTGTGCAAAACCGAGGGCGTTGTAAATAACGGCTTGATTTTCTTCGCCTTCTAAGTCTTTGGCTTTCAGGGCTTTTTGAAACAGTACGATCGCCTGGGAGTAAAGCTTCTTATCTAGATAGATACTTCCTAATTCGTAGTATTCCTGTGCTGTTCCTTTTTCTATAGTCAGCTTATTTTCTAAGCGTTCGAGAGACATTTCCAGCTTCCGAGTTTTGAGAATCTGGCGCACCACAAACCAGGAAGTGCTGCCGAGTATAGCGAGCAGGACTGACAGGTAAACAATAAGCAAATTACTATCCATGTTTTTCTTAAAATTAGGTAGATCTGGGGAAGGTTTTATTTATTTTAATGCGCTAGCAATCTCTGAGATTTGCCTCTGCAACTGTATAAAAAACAAGGAAAGAGCGATCGACCGGCCCGATCGCGATTTCTGAAAAAGCAAGAATTCAGAAGTAAGAACAAAGAAGGAAAGTTTGTCTCAACCTCCTAGATTTATCAGGAGTTTTCCTTCTCTGGCAGACAGTTAAATCTTTCTTACTTCTGCTTTCTGCATTCTGAAAATGCAGCGAACTTTCACACTCCGGCTCGATTGGCCATTTCCACAACTTTACCGAATGTTGCGGGGTCAATGATCGCCATTTGTGCCAGCATTTTGCGGTTGATTTCGATGTTGGCTTTCTTCATGTTGCCGATCAGTCTGCTGTAGCTCGTGCCGTGTTGGCGCGATGCGGCATTGATCCGAGCAATCCACAGTCGGCGGAAATCGCGTTTGCGTTTTTTGCGATCGCGATAACCGTTACGCAGGGCCTGCATCACCCGTTGGTTAGCTGTGCGGAACTGTTTCGACTGTGCGCCTCGGAAACCCTTGGCTAATTTGAGAATTTTTTTGCGGCGCGCTCTGGCGACATTACCGCGTTTTACCCGTGTCATCTTTAATTTCCGTTAAACTTTACAAGTATGGAAGCATTAACCGCACGTTAGCATCGTTGGTCTCGTCGATGACGACCAGCTTAGATAGACGGCTTTTGCGAGCTGAACTTTTGTGCTGTAGCAAGTGGCTTTTGTAAGCTTTACGGCGCACAATTTTACCGCTGCCGGTCGCTCTAAAGCGCTTTGCGGCTGCTTTGCGAGTTTTGAGTTTTGGCATGGACTGGTGTTATTTGGACACAAGGTTCTACCGTATCACGTTTTTGCTACTTTCTGCAAGGTCGATTTGCGGCTTGGGAGTTGGAGAGAGAGTCCGATGGGGAGATTTGGGGGTTGGGAGTTGGGGAGAGGGTTCGATGCGGAGAGAATTTGACGATTTTTTCTATTTAACTAGGACTTACGCATTGACAGAATAACAAAATAGTGCATTGATAAAGATGGGTCGTTTACTTTCTAGGTATCGGACAATCAGAGAAATTACTAAACCATCGACAGCACAATGCAATCTAGACCTCTACACCTTATTTTTG
>NZ_JANMZH010000484.1:0-1473 GCF_031383065.1 Microcoleus sp. OTE_8_concoct_300
TTTACCTCGCTCAGCGGGAATGCCCCCGCTATAATCTTTGATTTAGCGGCGGGATGAAAGCCAGGTTTATTTTGTCAGATATCGGACCAATGCTGAAAGCCAGGGAAGATATACTGACAAAATAAACAATCTCCTACATAACTTCACGACAATTTTATACACACCATCCAAACCTGTGTTACCATGAATCTATAAACACGGTAGAAATCGCCCCCAGTGTATCACGCAGTCAAAGTCAGAATCTATCCCACTCCCGAACAAGAGCAATACCTAGCTCAATGTTTTGGTAATTGTCGTTGGTTATACAACCGAATGTTGAACCTAACCACAACGACTTACAAGGAAACTGGGAAAGGTATGAGTAAAGCTGCAATGGATAAATTGCTACCGGGGTTGAAAACGGAATTTGACTGGTTGGGAATTGCTTATTCTCAATCATTGCAACGGGTGACATTCAATCTCAGTGCAGCATTCGTGAATTTCTTTGAAGGTCGTACTAAATATCCGACGTTCAAAAAGAAAGGAGCGAAACAATCGGTTTCATATCCTCAGAATGTCAAGCTGATGGTTTCAGAGAAATCGATTAAATTTCCTGGTACATTGGGATATGTCAAAACTAAGTTTCATCGGAGCTTACCTGATGGTAAGCAAGGTTGCGTCACCATCTCACAAAACACAGATGGCACGTACTTTGCATCAATACTGTTTGAAGTGTCCAAACAAACATTAGAACCAGTCAACGATGCAATCGGTGTAGATCTGGGATTGAAAGATTTTGCGATCGCCTCTAACGGAGTGAAGCATAATCAGCCTAAAAAAGCTCAGAAAAAGCTACAAAAACTAGAACGCAACAAAAAACGCAAACAACGTAAATTAGCCAGGAAAAAGGGCTATACGAACCGTAGAAAAGCGAAATTGCTGGTGGCAAAAGTGTGTAGCAAGATTGCCAGAATCCGCGAAGACTTTCTTCACAAGCTATCCCGCAAGATAGTCAACGAAAACCAAGTAATTGTGACAGAAAATCTCTCAGTCAAGAACATGGTCAAGAATCCCAACTTAGCCAGAGCTATTTCTGAGCGAGGATGGGGAACGTTTTGCACTATGCTCAAATACAAAGCTGAACAGTTGGATCGAAATTATGTCGAAATCAATCGATTTTTTCCATCATCACAGCTTTGTTCAGAAACGCTGCTACCGATTCCTCAACTTCAGAAAGGTTGGGATAGTCTGAAGGTACGTTATGTAGACTGCCCAAACTGCGGAAAACAACACGATCGTGATATCAACGCCGCGATCAATATCAGAAATGAAGGCTTGCGGATTTTGGCGTTAGGAACTAGCGCTTCTGCTTTCGGAGGGGGTGTAAGCCCAAAACGATCTGGACGTAAAAAATCTACCATCGTCGAGGCAATCCCCCGTGAAGAAAGAAGCCTACACCATACTGCTCCGTGCAGTTGGTGTAGGTAGTTCACT
>NZ_JANMZH010000490.1:0-1627 GCF_031383065.1 Microcoleus sp. OTE_8_concoct_300
GCCCAAAACTCCGGATCGGTGCGTGCTCTTGACCATACTCCCGATGCGCGAGACAAAAGCTCTGCCCGCCTCAACATCCACACCTGCTTCTCGATAATCCATAAGTCCGCCAAATCGATTTCTAATTTTTAGTTTATTCCCTTGACACTCCCCGGCCTGAAGGCGCGGGGATTCTTTGATCTACGAGCTAGTTTGCTGAAGCAGGATTTCTCCAACCACAGTAGGGACTAATTCTCCCAAAGCGTTCCTTGGCTCAAGGCCAAAGGTTCCGGTATGCCCTACCGTACCCAATCCTCGACTAAGGATATTTTTAGCTGCGTTTTCGTCACGATCTAATAGACAGCCACACTTGCAAGCGTGGGTTCTTGTAGATAGCGTTTTCTTGACAATTTCGCCGCAGCTAGAGCATTCTTGGCTGGTATATTGTGGATTCACCGCAACCGTAATTTTCTCAAATACTTTACCAAAGTATTCAAGCCAAACGCGGAATTGATACCAAGATGCGTCGTTAATGGACTTAGCCAAGCAATGATTCTTTACCATGTTTTTGATTCTCAAATCTTCGTAGGCTATCAAGTCGTTTGACTGAACTACGCACCTTGCTAATTTCACAGCATGGTGCAATGCGGCTGTCTACTTATTTTGAGATGGCGTAACCCTAGAATCTGCCTAGCTTTGCCCCTGTTATTTGAACCTTTGACCTTTCTGGATACACGACGCCCAGAGCGTTTTAGAACTTTTTCACATTTTCTCAGGAATAAGCGGGTTTTCAACCCTAGTTCCGTTCGAGTCGGTGTAATATTCCTTCAACCCCACGTCTAATCCGATCGTAGTACCAGAGGGTTCTGTGTTTTCTTTTCTATCGACATCCACACAGAATTGAACGTACACGCCATCAGCACGTTTAACCAGTCTCACTCTTTTTATTTGACTGATTTGGTAGAAGTGCAAGTCGCGTGTGCCTTTCAGCTTTAATCGCCCAATCCCTTTTTTATCGGTAAAGTTAATTGATTTCCGATCGTCGGCAAGTTTCCAGCCAGTGGTTTTGTATTCCACTGAACGACAATATTTTTGGAATTGTGGATATCCTTTTTTGCCAGCAACATTCTTCTTGCAGTTGTCGTAAAATCGGGAAATAGAAGACCATGCTCGTTCTGCACTGGCTTGTCTTGCCATTGAGTTAAGTTCGTCGGCAAACGGAAACTCGCGAGCCAGTACGGCGCAGTATTTATTCAAGTCATTTTTACCCATTTTTGGGTTGTCCATCCAATAGCGCAAACAGCTATTGCGAACAAACTTTGCGGTACGAATTGCTTCTTCTACTGCGCTGAACTGATTTGATTTTCCGTATGCTTTGAACTCAAAAACTAACATGGTTTACCTCCCACCTTATACTACACGTTCCAGTATAAGATGTTTGGCAAGTTATCAAAACCTTACAATTAAAGCCGTCCTAGAAGGACGGGGTTTTAAACCCAAATATCTGATAAGTAGTCAAACAAAATTAATTACACAAATCAAATAATATGATATACTAAAAACATCAAGTTTTATTTAAAGAGGTTTTATATGTTTTTACTTCGAGACATTAATCCACTTTCATTGAAATTGCTAAACCGAATTTATC
>NZ_JANMZH010000515.1:0-3577 GCF_031383065.1 Microcoleus sp. OTE_8_concoct_300
TTTGAATTGGGCGCGCAAGCCATCATTGCCGCAGAGCTCAGCGCGGAGAGTTTTCAGCGTGACTTGCCATAGGGATTTTCCGCTTCTTGGCTGTGCAAAGGATTCAAGATTGTGGTTTTCAACCCACAATTCATCAAAACAGGTGTCAAGTCTGCCGTTGTGTTTTTCCAGCATGGCAAAGGCTTCTTGGGCGGGAGCGTAATCTTGCAACATCAGCCGCTTTTCATTGATTTCGGCGGCAGTTAGTATCGGTTCCATATTTTTAATTGCGGGTAAGTTAGTTAAACAATTTTGATTGTAATGATTATACCAGTAATATCCAATCCGGTGGCATCGAAATTGATATTACCCACAGGCAACGGAGGAGGACACGGCAGTGCCGTTTCCCTACAATTAATCGGGCAATGGTTATATCAAAAAAGGGCGATCGATGATTTTGGGGTAGGGAAACGGCAATGCCGTGTCCTCCATTATCGATGATTTTGGGGTAGGGAGACGGCACTGCCGTGTCCTCTTTAGCTTATGCACTCCGACGCCAGAAACCGGGTTTTTTCGGGAATCGGCGCGCAACGAAGTATCTTCAGAAAAACCCGGTTTCTGGGCCCCCATGCGTAAATCCTGTCACAATTAATCTGCTCCCTCCTCCTCTGTTTCACTGGCTTTCTGAATAATTGAAAACACCTCTCCCGGACACTCCTCACCCGTCAACTCTCGCCAAATTTCCTGAAACTGACTGTCTCCCAACTGCTTGAGCATCCGCCCTAAATTATTGGTATCCGAGCGAACAAATTCAGAGTTATGCTTGATGTCAATGGCTAAGGCTTGAATGTAAATTTTCACCGCCTCCGTCCAATTCGATTGGATTTCTAAGGTTCTGCCCCATGCAGTTAGAGTTGAGGAAGCTTTACGCCAATCATTTACTGCACTTGTGGCTGTAAATGCTTTTTGGAAATAGGCAACAGCCGTGTCAAAATCTCCTTGCTCTTTGGCAATGTTTCCCAATCCTTGATACTGGTTAGCAGCAGAGCGAAAATCCCCCGCATCTTCTCTAATTTTGAGAGCTTTATTGTAAAAGGCGATCGCATCATCAAACCGCTGTTGCTCGTGGGCTAATGCTCCTAGATTGTGATAAACACTAGCAACCTTGTAAAAATCCCCCACGTCTTCCCAAATTTGGAGAGCCTTGTGGTAAAAAGCTATCGCCTCATCAAACCGCTGTTGCTTTTGGGCAATATACCCCAGATTGTGATACTGCTTAGCAGCATTGTAGAAATCCCCCACATCTTCACAAATTTGGAGAGATTTATGGTAAAAAGCAATCGCATCATCAAACCGCCGTTGCTCTTGGGCTACGATTCCTAGTTGGTGATACTCTCTAGCAGCACTATAGAAATCCTTGGCATCTTCATAAATTGGGAGAGATTTATGGTAAAAAGCGATCGCATCATCAAACCGCCGTTGCTCTTGGGCTACCATTCCTAGTTGGTGATAGTCGCCAGCAGCACTGTAGAAATCCCCCGCATCTTCAAAAATTTGGAGAGATTTATGGTAAAAAGCGATCGCCTCATCAAACCACCGTTGCTCTTGGGCTACCATTCCTAGTTGGTGATAGACACCAGCAATCTTGTCATTGACGGAGGGGTCATTTAAAGCCGTCAGTTCATCCAGAATTTCTTGATAAACGACTCTTGCTGTTTCCAAGTCGGCACTTTCAATAGCTTCATTTGCATCCACTCCTCGCAGATACATCCAGAAATCAAAAGCATCTTTCCCCTTTGCTTTTGCTTGTGCCAGGTGGAGGCCAATTTGGTTCAGCGCCCGTTGTCGCAAAGACTTAAATTCCGGTTTGCGTACCCACCTTTGATACACCTCTCCCAAAGCTTGCAGAATTGCTTGAGCATTAGCCCAATCCTGTTGCTGTTCTGCCAGCCGCAATTGTTGCAATAAATTCGGTTCTTCCACTCGCAACACAAAGCTTGCCAGTTCCGCATTGCCGATCAGTTCCTGATGGAAACTATGCGCCAATGCTGCATAGAAAACCAGCAACTTTTTTTCCAGTGTACTGATTACCTCCTGGGAACCCATTTTGTCTAACTGTTGTCGCAAATACCAAGGCAATGCCGGATGAATTTTGTAAATAGTGTCCCCCAAATCTTCCATAATTCCGGCGGCAGTCGCTTCATTCAAAAGCCCAATCCAATCCGATTCCTGCAAATTTTCCCCAAACACCGCCCGATATGCTTGTCCCCAATCACTATCAGGATTTGCTGAAAAATTATCCAGCCAATGTGCATTCACTCGCTCAGAAAATAGCCCTAAAAACGGCAAATGCTGCCGTGCCCGTGCCGACAAATTAGCAAAAGAATAATCCAGCGACACCACCAGAGATTTCTCTCTCCCTTCCTCCTCCCCACCCTGGAAAGTATCCAATCCTCTCCGCAGCGCCTCAATCAACTGCACCGGAGTCTGCGACTTCAGGTGCCGCAACACCACCCTCAGCGACAGCGGATGTCCCCCCAACAGTTTCAGCAACTCCAGATATTCCCCAGGCAATTTCGCCCTGTCAACCCCCGCTTCCAGCAGAATCCGCGCCGCCAACTCTTCCGCATCCGCCTGCACCAATCCCTTTAACCCCCGCAGCGCGTAACCGCAATCCAACCAATTTTCCTCGCGCCGGCTGGTAATCAGCACCCAAGATTGTCCCCCGCGCAAGTGTTTGAGAAACTGCTTCAAGCTTTTTCTTTCCGCAGCCGGTACAAGCGGCGGATTCCCCTGCGGAAACCCATTCACCGGTTCAAAATTATCCCAAATCAGCAAACAAGGGTGAGTTTGCAAATATTGTCGCACCACCGCCTGCTGTCTTTCCGACGACAATGACGAGAATTTTTCCCCGCCCAGCGCCCGGCCAATTTGATTGACTACCTGACTCAACCCCGCACCGCGTTCAAAAGAAGTGAAGAAAACGCCTCCCGTGCGCCCCTGAGTATCACCCAACCACCGCGCAAACCCTCCGGCTAACTCAGTTTTCCCAACGCCACCCATCCCCTGCAACAGCACGACATGATTTTGGCGAAAAGCTCTTTCTAGACACAAAATATCGTAATCTCGCCCAATAAACCCATAGGCGCTAACATCTGGCAAATCTACCGCCAGCGTAGCCTCTGTGTCATCTTCCCCCATCAAATCTGCAAAACTGGGAGTCCCAGCTTTCGGCCGAAAAGGCCTGCAAGGTTCCTGCTGATACAGCACCGGCACCAGCCAATCTTGCAGCGGTAAAAGCCCTTTGGGACTGGGGCGCTGTTTGTCTATGGACATAGATTTGCGCCCCGCAGCCACCGCAGAGGCGATGTCTTGTCCCCGCACCAATTCCCCGTACAGCCGTGCCATGAAGTGTTTGGCGGCTGTCGCATAGACGGAATAAGCCATTGCCACAACACCTTTCGCGCCCAACTTCACCAACTGTCCCGCGACGGAAGAAAAGGCTTCTTCCCCAGCTTGTCCCGACTTGCAAGCATTGAGAATAAAAATCGGCACGCGACAATCAGTCAAATATTGGGCAATTTCCCTAGCAGTAACT
>NZ_JANMZH010000516.1:0-3546 GCF_031383065.1 Microcoleus sp. OTE_8_concoct_300
TTTGAATTGGGCGCGCAAGCCATCATTGCCGCAGAGCTCAGCGCGGAGAGTTTTCAGCGTGACTTGCCATAGGGATTTTCCGCTTCTTGGCTGTGCAAAGGATTCAAGATTGTGGTTTTCAACCCACAATTCATCAAAACACGTCTCAAGTCTGCCGTTGTGTTTTTCCAGCATAGCCAAGGCTTCTTGGGCGGGAGCGTAATCTTGCAACATCAGCCGCTTTTCATCCATTTCGGCGGCAGTTAGTATCGGTTCCATATTTTTAATGGCGGGTAAGTTAGTTAAACAATTTTGATTGTAATGATTATAGCAGTAATACCCGATCGGACACGATCTAAGATCGTGTCCGATCGCACGCAATTTCTGTAGGGGCGGGTTCACCAACAATATCCGGCAATAATTGACAATCTCAAAAACCCGCCCCCCGCCCAACCTTCAATTTCAAGGTACCTGATCTCTCGGTCGGTTAGTGATTTAATGAATCTCGGATTTGTGCGATCGATCTTGGCTATCCTCGCCTCTTGTATTTTGAAAGAGGTAGATGGCGGTTTACCGTTGGGTGGGGGCGGGTTTATGAGACGATCGATCTGAGGCTAATATTGTTGGTGAACCCGCCCCTACAGGAATGCGGTTTACCGTTGGGTGGGGGCGGGTTTATGAGACGATCGATCGGGGGCTAATATTGTTGGTGAACCCGCCCCTAAAGGAATTATGTGTATTTAATTAGGGTCGATCGAACTGGCTTTCTGAATAGCTGAAAAGCAGTCTCGGGGACACTCATCACCCGTAAACTCTCGCCAAATTACCTGAAACTGACTGTCTCCCAACTGCTTGAGCACCCGCCCTAAATTTTTGAGATCCGAGTCAACTAATTCTGAATTATGCTCGATGTCAATGGCTAAGGCGCGAATGTAAATTTTCTCAGCTTCAGTCCAATTTGATTGGGCTTCCAGAGTTTCGCCCCATGCAGTTAGAATTGCGGAAGCTTGACGCCAACCCTTCGCTGCACTTGTAGCTTCAAATGCTTTTTGGAAATAGGCAACAGCATCGTCAAAGCACTCTTGCTCTTCGGCTACTATTCCCAGATTGTGATAGTCCCTAGCAGCGGAGTAAAAATCCTCCTTATCTTCTTTAATTTGGAGAGCTGTCTTGTAAAAACCGATCGCCTCCTCAAAGCGCCCTTGCTCTTTGGCTACCATTCCCAGTTGGTGATATTCCTTAGCAGCGCTGTGAGAATCCCCCGCATCTTCAAAAATTTTGAGAGCTTTATTATAAAAAGCGATCGCCTCCTCCAAGCGCCCCTGCTCTTGGGCAACTGTTCCCAAATGATGATACTCCCTAGCAGCGGAGTAAAAATCCCCTGCATCTTTATAAATTTGGAGAGCTTTGTTGTAAAAATCAATCGCATCGTCAAAACGCCGTCGCTCTTCGGCTACTCTTCCCAGATTGCAATATGTAGCAGCAGCGGAGTAAAAATCCCCCGCCTCTTCTCTAATTTGGAGAGCTTTGTTGCAAAAATAGATCGCCTCCTCAAAGCGCCGTTGCGCTTGGGCTACTACTCCCAGATTGTGATAAGCAGTAGCAATCTTGTCATTGACTGAGGAGTCATTTAAAGCTACAAGTTCATCGAGAATTTCTTGATAAACTGCTCTTGCTGTTTGCAAATCAGCACTATTAACAGCTTCATTCGCATCCACTCCCCGCAGATATGTCCAGAAATCAAAAGCATCTTTACCCTTTGGCTTTGCTTCTGCCAAGTGGAAGCCGATTTGGTTGAGCGCCCGTTCTCGCAGGGACTTAAATTCCGGTTTGCGCCCCCACCGCTGATACACCTCTCCCAAAGCTTGCAGAATTGCTTGAGCTTCAGCCCAATCCTGCTGCTGTTCTGCCAGCCACAACTGTTGCAATAAATTCGGTTCTTGCACTCGCAGCATAAAGCTTGCATATTCCGCATTGCTGATGAGTTGCTCACTGTACATATTCGCCAATGCTGCGTAGAAAACCAGCAACTTTTTTTCCAGGGTACTGATTACCTCCTGCGAACCCATTTTGTCTAACTGTTGTCGCAAATACCAAGGCAATGCCGGGTGAATTTTATAAATAGTTTCCCCCAAATGTTCCAAAATTCCGGCGGCAGTCGCTTCATTCAAAAGTCCAATCCAATCCGATTCCTGCAAATTTTCCGCAAACACCGCCCGATATGCTTGTCCCCAATCACTATCAGGATTTGCTGAAAAATTATCAAGCCAATGTGCATCAACTCGATCGCAAAATAGCCCTAAAAACGGCAAATGCTGTCGCGCCCGTTCCGATAACTTCGCAAACGAATAATCCAGCGACACCGTTAGAGATTTCTCTCTCCCTTCCTCCTCTGCACCCTGGAAAGTATCCAATCCTCTCCGCAGCGCCTCAATCAACTGCACCGGAGTCTGCGTCTTCAAATGCCGCAACACCACCCTCAGCGACAGCGGATGTCCGCCCAACAGTTTCAGCAACTCCAGATATTCTCCAGGCAATTTCGCCCTGTCAACCCCCGCTTCCAGCAGAATCTGCGCCGCCAACTCCATAGCATCCGGCTGCACCAATCCCTTTAACTCCCGCAGCGCGTAACCGCAATCCAACCAATTTTCCTCGCGCCGACTGGTAATCAGCACCCAAGATTGTCCCCCGCGCAACTGTTTGAGAAACTGCTTCAAGCTTTCTCTTTCCGCAGCGGGTACAAGCGGCGGATTCCCCTGCGGAAACCCATTCACCGATTCAAAATTATCCCAAATCAGCAAACAAGGATTAGTTTGCAAATATTTTCGCACCACCTCCTGCTGTTTTTCCGCCGTGGCTGATGCGAATTTTTCGCCGTACCGCGCCCGGCCAATTTGATTGACTACCTGACTCAACCCCGCACCGCGTTCAAAAGAAGTGAAGAAAACGCCTCCCGTGCGCCCCTGAGTATCAGCCAACCACCGCGCAAACCCTCCGGCTAACTCAGTTTTCCCAACGCCGCCCATCCCCTGCAACAGCACGACATGATTTTGGCGAAAAGCTCTTTCTAAGCACCAAGTATCGTAATCTCGCCCAATAAACCCATAGGCGCTAACTTCTGGCAAATTTACCGCCAGCGTAGCCTCTGTGTCATCTTCCGCCATCAAATCTGCAAAACTGGGAGTCGCAGCTTTCGGCCGAAAAGGGGTGCAAGGTTTCTGCTGATACAGCACCGGCACCAGCCAATCTTGCAGCGGTAAAAGCCCTTTGGGAGTGCGACAGGGGCGCTGTTTGTCTATGGACATAGATTTGCGCCCCGCAGCCACCGCAGAGGCGATGTCTTGTCCCCGCACCAATTCCCCGTACAGCCGTGCCATGAAGTGTTTGGCGGCTGTTGCATAGACGGAATAAGCCATTGCGACAACGCCTTTCGCGCCCAACTTCACCAACTGTCCCGCGACGGAAGAAAAGGCTTCTTCCCCAGCTTGTCCCGACTTGCAAGCATTGAGAATAAAAATCGGCACGCGACAATCAGTCAAATATTGGGCAATTTCCCTAGCAGTAACT
>NZ_JANMZH010000530.1:0-1102 GCF_031383065.1 Microcoleus sp. OTE_8_concoct_300
CATTTTATCGAGTAATTGACTTTCACGTCCCGCAGCAATTAGCCGACTTCTCCATTCACTTAAAACTGAATAGTCAAAGCCACTATCAGTAATTTCTAATCCCAGAGCATACTTCCAATCTATACGACTTCTCACCGCTTCTGCTGCTTGTCGGTCAGTCAATCCCTCGGCAAATTGCATCACACTGATTAATGCTAATTGCCCTGGAGATAACGCACTTTGACCGCAATCAGCTCGAAACAAGGCAACAAAGTCACTATCCAAGTACAAGACTCCTAATTCGTCGCGCATTTTCATATACGGATTTCCTTTGGGAAAGGAGGTTCGTGCTACAGAAGCTGTCATTTCTGGAATCGATGACCAGTCGCGGGGGTGAAGAGTCATAATAAATCTATTTAATATGGTGCGTGATTACACAATCATTCTGCCTATTCAGAACGGCGATGTCTGAGGGGTAAAACCCCTCAGACATTCGCCAACAGTCTCTTGATAATCGCCTGGTCACAGCCTGTTAATTTGACACAAGCTGAACCTGGCAAACTCTCGGTAATTAAGGATGAAAAAATTAATAATTGTCAACTTTTAACTGGAATATTCGGCTCAGAGGAATGGACGATCAAGCTTTCTTATTGGGAACCTGGAGCTTATGTCCTTAAAGGAATTAATCGACTTAACGGCAAAAAGATTAACGCTATGGATCTGAAGTAAGAGGAACTGTAGATCGACCTCAATATCCAGAAGTGTTGAATGATAGGAGAAAATTGCTAAAATTGGCCGAGCAATGTATAATTTCAGAGTGATAAATTATGAATAATCAACTGAAATGCTATTTTCTAACTTCCCCAAAATTGTCAAACGGTATCTGGCCCATTTACCCAAAGATGATTATCCTGTTTTAGATAGCTTTACATTTGTCTCCTGCTGGCTAGGGTTTAGTTTTGACCAAAGCCTCGATACTATGCGTTCGCTATTTTCCCGTTTAAACAGTCGAGGTATTTCCTTAGATATATCAACGTTCTCAAAGGCTAGTAAGCATAGAGATATTGGTGTTTTTATAAAAATATTTGAAAAATTACAAGCGGATCTAAAACGTCAATTAATT
>NZ_JANMZH010000594.1:0-1363 GCF_031383065.1 Microcoleus sp. OTE_8_concoct_300
GCCATCCCCTGTTTGCTGCGCTGCTGCTGCAAGTTTGGCTGTAGCTGCTGCTGGCAGGCGCCGCAAACCAAGACTGTTAGGAAAAAAGTATAAATTCGCACTTTACCCATTAACTTTGAAAACATTTTCCCCCCGGTTCTAGTTATTACACTAAAGCTTGAAGAACATCCTTCTAAAGGCATAGATGTAATTTTACTTCGGATAAGAATCTTTAATTACCGCAAATTTACTATTCAAATCAGTCCGATAACTTTGTTAAATACACTACACTCTAAGTCCAATTGTCGGAAATGTTAACTATTAAAAAAAATTTATAAGTAGCCATGGTAGTCGGCGTCCCGCTCGCCTGCTACAGTGGCTACTTAAGTCAGTAGAACAACCTCAAACCCAACTTAAAAGCAACGTTATGAAAACCAAAAATATCAGCGCATTCATCCCCGGACTAAACGCTAAAAACATGACTAACAGAGCGAGCGAAGGTGCGATCGAGAAAAAGTTAAACACCGAAAAAGTCAGCACTGCTTCGCCCGCATTCCCCCAAGCCCGAACGACGCTATAAGAATCAGCAGCGTCTGAAATTAGCACAATTTTTCAACCAGAAAAAGTTAGCATAATTATGCCGACATTCAACGCCAAAGACACACTTGGCCAAGCGATCGAATCTGCGCCAACGGCACTCACCATAATCTATAAATCCTAGTAATTGACGACGGTTCAACCGACGGTACGGAAAAAACCGTCACCGACATGGCGGTGAAAGACGAGCGAATTAAGTATTACAAAAACCCCATAAACTTAGGAGATTAAAAATCCATAAATCTAATGATGGAAGCAGCAACCGGACAATTTATCGCCTTTTTAGACAGCGACGACACCTGGGAACCAAACAAACTAGAAGAATGTTTGAAAATGTTAAAATAGCACCCATAAATTAAATCAGTCGGTCACGATGTCCGCTATCTAGACAAGCACGGCAACAAAGTCGGCTACATCCCCACATATCCTACAAATAAAGAAGAATTGCAGGAGGTTCAAGAAAAGGGCACGATTCCCTGGGTTTTCCCCACAGCTTTAGTAGTAGAACGAGAAGCTATCCTAGAAATCGGAGGATTGTTAGAGTGGAAAGTAGGAGCAGATACCGAGTTCACGGCCAGACTAGCTCAAAAGCACGGGATGCTAGGTATAAAAATGCCCTTAGGAAACTACCGAGTTTTGGGCAACACTTTAACAGATAAATATTGGTTGGACAAGCGTCTAGTCATAGACTGCGTTAAAGAAAACCAACTGCGGCGGATTCGCGGTCAATCAGAGTTAACATTCACCGAATACCGAGAAATCTTTTTCCAAAACCTGCCGCCATTGA
>NZ_JANMZH010000246.1:0-1643 GCF_031383065.1 Microcoleus sp. OTE_8_concoct_300
ACCTTCTAAGCTAGAAGGAACGGTGAACATATAATAAATTACGCCCGCCCCTAGGATGGCGATCGCGAGGCTGAAAAGAATTACCCAGCGATCGGTAGGTTCATAAGTATCGTAATCGATATCGTGGCGGACGCCGAAGTAATGCTTAGTTGATAATAGCACCGTCAGCAAACCCACTGTTGAAAAAAGCAAACCCAACTTCCAACCATTGCCCGGAGTTGGCAGCAGAGGGGGATGGAAGGCGCGAAGGCGCACGATCACTACGCCAAAACCCATCAGCGATATTGCTGTCCGCATCCATGCTAAATAAGTGCGCTCGTTTGCCAAGTGATCCCGCACCCGCGACGGATTTGGTCGCCTAGTCTTTTCTGTATTTTCTTTCGTGGATTTCCAATTTAATAGCATAGATAAACCTTTTAATTTTAACGCCAAATTAAGAAGGGAAACCGATATAAGCTGCTGTGCATCTAATTTGACAGTCAATTTTTCTACAATTCTTGTGGGACGGGCATCCTGCCCGTCTCTATATTCAATTTAGATGCGTAGCAGCTTATTTTCGCTGGGACGGATTATCCGCCGGGGGAGCGATCCCCGGCGGGATGTTGCGTTGCAACGGGCTTTACACAGGCAATCCAAAACTAATCATTTTCCTCAGTAGGTGCGTTGGGAAGTTGCGAATCTATGTAAGCCTGAGTCACATCAGGAACAAACCAATTCGCATCCCCAGGCTGGAAAATTTTAGCAGTAGGAACATTGAATTCTACAGCCGCCGTATCGGGATTAGCTCTCGCTACAACTTGAGTTCCGTCAACTATCTTAACAGCTAGACCGCCAGTCAATTGTTGTGAAGGTTGATCTGCTGACCTTAAATCCGTTGCTTTGACATCGCTGGGCAGATAAATTCCATCGCAATCCCATTTATGTTCAGTTGTTTGGCCGTCAGCTAGAAAATAAAGGGCATTCTCGTAAGAAGACTCCGCTGCTTTTTTGCGTTTCGGGCCGTAGACAGCCAGGGTTTTTCCGGTTTCGTTGCGGCACTGACCCCAAGGTTTTCCCGTTTCTAAAGTGTATTTTTGAAACTCCAATTGAGAGATTTTTTTCTGGAGTTCCTCAGGGGTATAATTCTGGGCGATATCGGGTGCGTCTTTCGCTGCCTTGAGAGTGTTCAGAGCTTCAGTCACCTCTATGTAGTCGGGATTTTCCGCATATCTCGGCGTTTTTGGAGCGTCGGCCCAGGAGGGAGGAACGAATACTAAATTGGCGACCATTACCAACAGCACTAAAACAAATTTGAAGATTTTCACAATTTTTCTCCTTTTCTAGATTGTCAGGTTTTTTCCAACTTTCGGTTTGCTTGCTCTTTTAGGACTTAGGCAAAAACTAGCTCTCTTTAACTTGTTTGCCCGATCGGCCAAATTTGGCCGAATCGAAAAATCTGGTTTTTTAGCGTTATACCTATTGTCAAAGCCGAGCTGCGTGGGGTAGTGGCGAAGTGTTCGGGCGATATTTTAGGGATTCATCCTCAAGTTTTTAGCTCGGTTTGATTCACCACTACAGGATTTATTGAGACAACAGGTATCTTGTTGCCTAAGTCTGGCAATTGGCTAGCTCAAAAGATGGTTTCAACTTTCGTGAATACTTGA
>NZ_JANMZH010000634.1:0-15744 GCF_031383065.1 Microcoleus sp. OTE_8_concoct_300
GTCGATTCGATGTTTAGTAATTGGCAGGTTGTTGTTGAATTAATGTCTTTGTCTCCACATAAACTACCTAATTACCAACAAGGAATAAGAGCTATGAGGCTTATTCTATCAGCGTTATAAGCGACTTGTCGCCCCGACAGGTATTTTGTCGTGCTCACGTCTAGAAAGAGCGGGTTGATAAATGCTAAAGTCCCTAGGATTTATGAACCTTTTCCCTCTTCCTCCTTCCTCTTCTTCAGACTAAACATTTAACCACTCAAGGAGTATCCGGGGCGCCGGCAACAAAATAATTAACAAAAGCCCGATCGCCAGCAACCCCAAAAAATCCCGCCGATTATCCAATTCGCTGACATCATTGAGGGCCGGTTCGTCGTTTAGTGGCGTCAAAAACAAAATAATCGCCCACAGCAGCAAACCCTGTTCCAAAAAAGAAAGCAGCAGCATACAAAGTCTAGCAACTTGCCCGATCGCCATACTCGCTCGCTGACCGAACATCGCGTGCACAATGTGCCCGCCATCGAGTTGTCCCACTGGCATCAAATTAAACGCCGTCACGATCAAACCCAAATAACCCGCCACCGCTACCGGATGCAAATTGATCGCAGTTTCCGCATTCAAAGCACCGCCCAAGGTTAACTTGCTCAAGAGAGTCATCAGCAGCGAAAAATTGGGTTTGAAAGACTCAAAATTTAACATTCCCGACTTTTCAGACAGCGGTACAATAGTGGAATGATTCAAACCCCAAATCAACAACGGCAGTGTCGCAACTAAACCGGCAAGCGGCCCGGCAATGCTAACATCAAATAGAGCTCTGCGGTTGGGAATTGGACTCCGTATTTGAATAAAGGCGCCAAAAGTTCCCAAGAAAAAAGGAATCGGAATAAAATAAGGCAAAGTCGTGCGAATTTTGTAAAATCGGGCAGCTAAATAGTGGCCGGATTCGTGAATTGCCAAAAATGTGATTAGAGAAAGCGAATAAGGCAAACCCTGGAGCAATATTGACGGGTTGGACTGCAAAGCTTGTTCAGTAACTCCGGCCATTCGCGCCCCGACAAGCGTAGTCGTAAACACCGCGATCAAAAGCAAAGCTAAGGCAAAAAACGGCCGGGTTACAGATTCGGTTTTGACAGGAGTTTCTCGTGATTGGTGGCTGGGATTGGGAACTAGGGCAAAAAACGGTTGACCGCTCAAGCTGTTTTGAAATATTACTAAAAAGCGATCGCCAAAAAGCCTCTCCACATTCTCCCGAATTGCCTGATAAGCCGCCTCCGGGTTCGTGCGCAACTGTCCGCGACAAATTACAGCCTGCGGCCGAAATTCCAAATCTCGCAAAAAGTAAATTGACCAAGGAAAACAATCGCGCAAACTCGCTTCTTCCGCTGCATCGATTGGGCGCAGGGGCGGTTTTGGCTTTGCAGGTTCAGTCTCCGAGTCTGCTACCTGCCCAACAGTTTCGCCGGTAATTTTCTTGCGCCCCAACTGTACCAAAAACCAAGACAAAAAAGGGCAAACCAGAAAAGGTATAATTACTATCTCCGGGGGTACTGTTTTGCTCGTGCCGTTAACTAAAACCCAACCACTCCAAATCAGCGCTGGCGCCATCATTACCAGCCACAGCAGCCATACCGGAGTTCGGGTGATGCGGCTGGTGCCCTTCTGTAACAAGTAGTATGATATCAGCCCCAATACGAACAACCATAGTAAAAAGAACATAATATTTATCCCATTCCCTTCTGAAATACTTCCTTGAAACAACAGAGTTCAGTCTCCAAACAACCCAGGCCCGTGCTGGACAATATCTTTGCTTTCCCGCCTAACCGGGATACCCTCGGTGCGACAGCTTATTTCATTGTAGAAAACCAATCGAACATCCTGGTGGATTGTCCTGCTTGGGATGAGATTAACCAAACCTTTTTGCTTTCGCGCGGCGGTGTGCGACTGCTGTTTCTCACCCACCGCGGCGCTATCGGCAAGGCGCGGGAGATTCAGGAAGCCACGGGGTGCGATATCCTGATTCAAGAACAGGAAGCTTATTTGCTGCCGGGATTGAAGGTGACGGTTTTTGAGCGAGAATTTGCTGTGAGCGATCGAATGAAAGCATTTTGGACTCCAGGCCATTCTCCGGGTTCCTCTTGCCTTTATGATAGTCGTAGCGGTGGAGTGCTGTTTTCGGGCCGACACTTGCTCCCCAATCGAGAAGGTGCCCCTGTACCGCTTTTGACGGCAAAAACTTTTCACTGGCCCCGGCAAATTAACAGCGTCAAGTCAATTATCGATCGATTTTCGCCCTCCACTCTGCAATATATTTGCCCCGCTGCCCATACTGGTTTTTTGCGATCCAAAGGCTCGATCGATCGAGCTTTTGAGCAATTAACCAACCTGGATTTAGCCGTTTGTTTGCAGTCCAAACCAGACATCTAAATGTATGCTGCAACATCAAACAATGGTTTGACGCGCTAATTATAGCGGTAAGATGCGCCCCTTCTTCGTGTCAACTTAAAACTGGAACCATTGATAAATATCGGTTTTACCTGAGTCTAGATCCCCTTCGCATCCCCCTTAAGAAGGGGACGAAAGATCGGACTATTGTCCCCCCGGACGCGAAGCAGGCGCTTGGGGGATCGAAGCCTAATAGTCAAACAGCAGACCGATATTACGTTTAACCTGTTTGTTGACACGAAGAAGGGTGCGGTTCGGCGCACCCTTCATTATTCTTCAGTCTCAAGCCAGAGGGAGGAAAGTTTGTATAGTGGCCGTTACCACCACCGATGCTTATGGAAAAAACCGAAAAACAAAAAATGCTCGCCGGCGAATTGTATTTAGCTGCGGATGAGCAATTGATTTCAGAGCGCCAGCGAGCCCGCCGCCTCGCCAGAACCTACAATTCTACCCGCGAAGACGAACCAGACAAACGGTTAGAAATTATCGCGGAATTATTCGGTGCAGTCGGGCCGAAAGTTGAAATCGAGCCACCTTTCTACTGCGACTACGGCAGCAATATTTATGCTGGAAACGGATTGTATATGAATTTTTGCTGCGTGATTCTCGACTGCAATCGAGTTAACATTGGCGAAAATTTACTGTGCGGGCCCCGGGTGCAAATTTACACCGCTTTTCACCCCACGGACCCGGAAATTAGACTTTCTGGTCGAGAGCTCGCCGCTGAAATTAATATTGGCAATAATGTTTGGATTGGCGGTGGCAGTATTATTTGCCCAGGAGTCACTATTGGCGACAATAGCACGATCGGTGCAGGCAGTGTGGTTGTCAAAGATATTCCCGCAAACGTCGTGGCGGCGGGGAATCCTTGCCGAATCATCCGGCATCTACCTTGATGTGGTACGATCGACACAATCGTGCGATCGGCTCTTCGGAGCTTAACCCAAAAATTTTAGGTATTAGAACAGCCGGTTTGAGATTTTCCACGTAAAATCCCCGAAAAAAACCGTGGAAGAAATGTAAAATCTCAAATCTCAAATCCCTTAATTTCTCGTTTCCGGTTTCCACACTACCAAGCTTTTCTTATGACGACTGCAACAGTTTATCCCAACGCTCCCGATCTCTGCACCGACGACTACATAGCAATCGGTTTAGCTACCTGCTTCATCAAAGAAGAAGGCGAAGTTTTTGAAGTGCAAGTAATTGAAGCTATTCCCTCAGCAGCTTTGGAAGCAATTGTCAAAGGAATTCCCACATCCTATTTAATGGCTTGGGGGACGACTTTGGGAGCAGTGCTCGACGGCGAAACACCCAAAATGTTGCCAGAATTCCCGACATCAGCTCAGTTTAGCGAAGAATTTGGCTTTCGAGCGATCTCCGCTGCCCGCACTTACAAAATCCGCCCCCAAGCTCAACTTCACATTCCCTTGGGAACAGTTCGCAACGACTTTACTTATTCCTTAGAACGCAAAAGAGTGCTCAACTCCGAGCGCATCATTCGCACTGAAGACAATGTGAAACAGCACGAACACACTCACAAGGTTCTTTAAACAAATCGCGCAACTGGGGTTATTTAGCAGAGCCTCAGCCAGCGGATGCAGGGAAAATAGTTGTGAGTTTCTCGATGTGAATTAAAGATTTAACCAGCTTTTCATTCATTAATGAAGGAAAAGCTCTTAATATTTCAATATTAAGACCAACGCCAAATATCTCAAACTAGGGTGTACCTTACCTCATAAGACAAACGCCGAACATCTCAACGTAGAGTGATTCGTGCGCACCTCACCTAATCAACATAAATTATTAAGGACTGTTAAGAAAAGTCTTAAATTGTTGATTAATTTTTTTAATTACTAGAAAAGATAGTAGAATTTTTTATTGCAGTTTAAGAGTGTGAACCTGCTGGCGGGAAAAAAATCAAAAATCCCCGCAATTATTCAATGCTAGTAGTTTCAGACTATTGGCAGGCTGGGAGTACATCGCAGGTAAGCTGAGGATTTCAATCTCACAAATTGGTCAAACAATGGGAAGCTTTGCGAGAGTTAAGTGGTGGAAATTAACTCGACTATTGCCAGGGGGATTTAAGGGCGAATACTATCTTCCCTACAAAACTGCGCTGTTAATTTTGGGCGTAACAATTATGGCAGCTAGCATCACTGGTTGTATCAGCTATCAAAGCGTTCGCCGCTTGATTATCAACAATTTAGAGCGCAATGCTTTGTTAGAAGTTAGGGAGCGCGCGAACAAGATCGATCGCTGGATCGGCACTAGAAAGGCTGAGATCGAAACCCTCGCCAACACTCCTCCGGTTCGTTCGATGGATTGGTCAGTGGCAGAGCCTTATTTAAAATCGGAAGTAAATCGACTGCCAGAATTCCAGCATTTGGCATTAATCGCTCCCGACGGTTCTTATTTCACCACAAAAGTCGGCAGAGCCTTGATTAATGTCAAGGACCGCTCACACTTCAAAAAGGCAATGGCTGGGGAAGTTTATGTTTCTGACCCTACAATTTCTCGCACGCTCAAAAAACAAAGTATTGTTCCCATTTCGGCTCCGGTGTGGTCAAATTCGACAAATTCTATTTATAAAACAGCATCCAAGCCGATCGGAGTAATGAACGGCGTCATTAGCATCGACCGAATGGCCGAAGTAGTAGAAAAGCTGGAATATGGGGCAGGAACTTACGCTTTTGTTCTCAATTCTCAAGGAGTGCCGATTGTCCATCCCGACCCTCGATTAATGGGAAATATCGACAAATCGGCTCCCAGTTTGTTAGAGTCCGCAGATGCTAATTTGACGAATGTAGCTCGGGAGATGGTTTATCAAAAAACGGGCATTTTGCTGACTAAAATCAACGACGCCAGAGTTTATGTTGCCTATCTTCCTTTAGAACAAGCTGAATGGTCGATCGCCGTTGTAATTCCCCGCGACAATCTCGAAAAAGAACTGCTCCCCTTTAATATACTAGCTGTAGCGGCCGCCGTACTTGCGGCCTCCGCTATTTTCTCCGCAATTGTGGCACTCAAGCTGTTTGCCCTAAATTGCTTTCGCACTCGCAAAGAAGCTTTTCTCCACCGCTTGACTGGTCGCATTCGCGCTTCCTTGGATCTCGATCGCATCCTGCAAACTACAGTAGACGAACTGGGTACTTTGCTGGAGCTCGATCGAGCAATTTTCGGATGGTACGACCCCCGACAAGATACTTTAGAATTTGGCTGGGAATATTGCCGGGAAGGTGTACCCGGGGGCTTGGGAACCTTCGGCGTTCCAGGAGGGCCCTCTGGAGATTTAGCTGCACGGCTTCACCGCGGACAAACGATACTGCTATATAAAACCGCCGCCCCTGATGCCACAACGTCTCAGGAACGCGCCCATATCGAACTCACAAACAGCCACTACGCAGCAGTACCCGTACTCACTCAGACTAATCGGCTCGGATATCTGTTCGCCTGTGCAAACCGGCGGTTTGCGACTCCCGACGAGGTGGAAGTTTTGGAAGCAATTGCAGAGTCGCTGGCGATCGCAATTTCCCAATCCCAACTCCAGGGGCAAATTCAAGAAGAACTCAAACTTTTGGAAGAAGTATTCGCCAAACTTAGAATAACCGAAGAGCATTTAGTACAAAGGGAAAAAATAACAATGGTGGGTCAACTTGCCGCCGAAGTTGCCCAGGAAATTAATAACCCGATTAACTTTATTTACGGCCGCCTGATTCACCTCAACGATTATATCAAAGATTTGCTTAAGATAATTCGCCTCTATCGCGAACAATATCCCCAACCTGTGCCGCGAATTGCCAAAGAAATAGAGGCCGGCGACCTAGATTTTATCAGCCAAGAGTTGCCGCAAATTCTCAATTTATTGAAAATAGGAGCCGATGGCATTCGCCAGATAGTCATTGCTTTGCGAAAATTTGCGCTTCCTGACGAACCCAACAAAGAACACGCCAACCTTAATGAAAGCATCGAAAATATTTTGCTGTTGCTAGCGAGCCGGCTGGCTCAAAAAATATTAGTAGTCAAGGAGTACAACAACCTGCCGCCAATTTTGTGTTATCCCGGTCAACTGAGCCTGGTATTCGCGAGTCTCCTCAGCAATGCTATTGATGCTGTGAACAGTATTGAAAACTCCGCTCAAATTATTACCATTAAAACACATATTGTCGAGGATTCTCCCGGTAGGTTTATTGCAGTCTCCATCGCCCACAACGGCTCCCGAATTCCGCCGGAAACTCAACAAAGAATATTTGAGCAGTTTGACCATACTAAATCATTTAAAAATTTTACCGGATTGGATCTGTCGGTTTGCTATAAAATTATTGTAGAATTGCACGGTGGCAGCCTTACAGTTGAATCTCCGCTTCAATCTCCAATTAAATCTCAAACTGGGGGCGGTGCTGAGTTTATGGTAAAATTGCCGATCGTTTGATATCGCATCTTGCCGCCAGGGAAACCCGTCGCAAATCTTGCAAGCTCGCTCGGCGAAAAGCTTAATGTCGGTTTGTAGTGATATCATTTCCGGTTACACCGGAATGATGTTGACGGTTGACGGTTGACGGTTGACTGTTCACGGCGTCAACAGTCAACAGTCAACAGTGAACTCGAATTTACTATTCCGATGCTAACGGATTTGATATGAGGACTTTAGTGCTGATAAAACCGACGGCCCAAGTCCTCACTACAAACCTGATTATCATTTTTAGGACTAAAACCAACTGTCACACATACAGCAGTTTTTAGCAATATGAGGTACAGTCTGGCGTGGGGCATGGGGCATGGGGCATGGGGCATGGGATTGCCCCGTGTACCTCATAAACCTGCAATCTGCTGTAAGTCAGCTTGTATGGTGCGTCAGACTCGGTTATTGGGCAATTATCAAGGGTGTGAGGTTCTGGGGTACCCTACCAATTGTGCCAGTTGGTCTTAGTCCAGATTTTTTAACCAAACTTGATATATAGCAATCCTTGCAGGAGTCGTAAATTTTTTACCCCACCCCAACCCTCCCCGCGAGTTCGGTCCGGGAGTAAGAAATTCACCAATGATTTAGGATTGCTATAATAGGATTAGGAAAATAATAAAGGTGCAACCACAGCAAACAACCAACCTCCCATTACCAAGACTTCCGCAACAATTAATAAAATATTTCTGTTCATTTTCAAATTAAGAGCGATCGACCAAAGAGCGAATTTTCTTCCACCAAGCAGCCGGGGAATCCTCCGGGCGATACGCGGCATCAAACATCGACAAAATTAGTGGCAAACCCCCCACCTTCGCACTCATCAACAAGTGCATTGCCAGACAAAACACCAATACTGCCCAACCAGAAGCGTGCAAATAATACCAAACCTGCGTCAATTCGCCAGCCGGCAGCCATTCTTCCTTAACCATACTGCCAGAAGCGATCGCCCAAGTCAGTGCTAGCAACATCAACGTATTCACAATCCGGTGCAAACTGTACCACCAAAGCGGTTTTCCCAACTGCGTTAGTGTCGCAAAAGAATCAGGCTGCACCAAGCGTTTTTGACCTGCGTGGAAACTGTACAATGCAAAAGTCGGCATTACTCCTAACAGCAACATCTTGCCAAAAGTGCCGTGAATCCCGATAATATCTGCAATCTGAGGCACGGGGACTTTGCCCAACCGCCCATCGTAGGTGTTGTAAACCACAAATGCGCTCAACATTGCTAAAAGGGCGATCGCAGCATTAACCCCGTGCAGTAACCTGAGCAGCAGTGGCTGGTACAATCTAGATTGCGGCATCGTTAATTATGCTACTTGATAAATAATCTTTTACATAATACAGCTAAGCGCCGATTTTTTCAACCCTCGCCAATTGTGAAATAAATCTGAGATAAAAATGAAAAGATTATGATAAAAACGCAATATTATCAAAGTTTAGTGTAAAATAAAATTGTCAAGAGGAACACTTTATTTATAACACCTAACACTTTACAAAAATGGATGCAGCCACTACCATCTTACTTTCTTTGGGACTAGCAGCAGATGCTTTTGCTGTCGCTGTTTCGAGCGGTTTAGCAATCAAACACATGAAGGTGAATAAAGCTTTAAAAATCGCCTTGTTTTTCGGAGTGTTTCAAGCTTTAATGCCCGTCCTAGGATGGTTGATCGGTCTTAGTTTTAGTTTTTTGATAACACCGATCGACCATTGGATAGCTTTTGGGCTGTTGAGTTTCATTGGCGGTAGAATGATTTACGAATCGCTGCAAAGCGAAGAAGGCGAGAAAAAGTTTAATCCCTTAGATACGGGAACTTTGATAACGCTGTCGGTGGCGACGAGTATCGATGCCCTCGCAGTTGGCCTCGGATTTGCTGTCCTGAAAGATTCTATTGCTCTTGCGGTGACTGCGATCGGATTTATTACTTTCTTTTTAGCCTTTGCAGGCGTGTTTATCGGGCACAAGTGCGGCAACTTGTTTGCTAATAAAATTGAGATATTGGGCGGAGCAATTTTGATTTTTATTGGCAGCAGAATCTTGTTTCTGCACTTGACAGAATTGCCCTTAGTTATCGGTCATTAGTCCTTAGTCATTAGTCATTAGTCCTTAGTCCTTAGTCGAACAGTGACATCAGAGTCTCGGGTAGCTCCAATTCCCAATTCCCAAATCCCAAATCCCAAATGCTACAATAATAATATTGCGTAAAAGGATAAAAATTCCGTGCTGAAACTTTACGGCGGAGTCCGCAACAGGGCGTCAATAGTCCAATGGTATCTAGAAGAAATAGCGGTTCCCTACGAATTCGTCATGCTGGATATTTTTAATACAAAATCAATAGTTTCAGCCATTTACTCTCTAGTTTCTAGACTGTTTCTAGTTTACTAACGTGTTTACGTCGTTTCAGGCGCTGAGTTAGCTTACTTTGAGAGCGTGGCTGTCTAGACGTTTTCTAGCCTACACCCACAGACAAAAACCCGTTAACCTTACTAATGTTCTGTTACCGACACCACACCGTATCCGCACGACTACCTAGTGGACGTAAATTATCATTGTGGGAAGTGATAGCTACCTTGTACCAGATATCGCCGTAACTGGGTAATTTTATGGCACTGCCATAGGGCAGATTATCGAGCCTGTAGGCGCTAAACCCGCGCTCTATCATGTCCTTTCGAGTAAGTACCTGTGACCAGTAAGCTGGTTTTTCGGAGCAAGCTGTTTTTTCTTGTTGGCACGGAAGTACGATCGCTTCACTCTCGCTGTGTGCATCTTGTGATTCTAACTTTTTGGGTTCCGACCGAGGGAGCGGGTTCAACATCCCGTCGTGCTGTACGCAACCCTGCTTAACTAACTCGATAAATTTATCCACTGCCTCGCTCATGTTGCCAGTCATTTTTAGAAGCTTGACCGTTTCAGGTCTGAGTGTCAGCGTTACGCGCACTGCATCTTTTCTGTTTGCACCAGGTTTTAGATTTTTTAAACTTTTAGGGCTAACTTCCATGTATTTATCTCTATTTCTGAGCTTAGCCGCCCGTGTTAGGCGGCTATTTGTGAAAATGAACTTAAAACGGATGGTCAGAGATATCAGCACTCCTCAGTTTCTTTAACTTTCTCGTGACCGAGTGCTGATTCTATCTTTGAAACTTTTTCGGCTAAAGTCTGAAACTGAAGCTCTATCGATTTAAGGCTATCTTGCAAACTCACTCTCTCGGCTCCCAATAGGTCGAATAAACTATTAGAAAACTCAAATTCACTATCCTTATCAAGCAGTGCGGCCAGTTCAGTTAAAAAAGTTGCCTTAAAAGCCTCTAAATCAACACTTAAACCTTTATCAGCCAATCTGTCAATTAATTCATTGACTCTTTCTGCAACGATATTTAAGCGGTTTTCGATTGCTCGCACCGCCATTGCGTTCTTCATTGCAATAGTTACAAAGTAAGTAAATTCGTGCTTGGCACTGTCAAAAAGAGGTAGTTTCTGCATTTGATTTGTGAAATAAAAGGATTAGTTTAACGTCAATTTCGGACGGCGTTTACCCTGCTTTAAGAGCAAGCATTTGGACACCTCCGTTTTGAAAACGATACTGTAACAAACAGTGTTGGAGCTGTTAATACAACTAAAGGCGCTTTACCAGTCAATAATTTCTTCAGAATCAAGCTCAGTAAGTTGGTCAAGCAAGTCTGGAGTTGCTCTTGTTATCTCTGGAGATACTTCGATTAAGCCAATTTCTAGGCTATCGTTACTTTTTAAGAGCTTGTGATGCTCAAAAAGAGTAGAGCAATTATACGCATCGACATATAGAAGAAGTGCAGCGCGAACAACGTCTGATAGATTACACTTCTTGTCGGTGCAAATATTTTTCAGCGATTCCATCAACTCAGGTGATATCCGAGTATGAATCTCGTTTTTGCTCATCAGAACTCTTCCTCATTAACCGAGTAGTCTGCCAGCTTTAGCAGCTCTTGAAAGATAAGTGTGTCGGTTACACCAAAAGTTTGATTTAGCAATAGCTCAAGGAATAACAGGTGGCGGTGTACATCGTTTGTTGTGACATTTGAGACAAAGGAAATTATTGTGTCACCCTGATTTTTATAAGCGTTAATTGTACGTAACGCTTCCTGTATTTTTTGTTTAGCTAATTCTAAACTTTCGATTGCCTCTCTTGTTGAGACTGAAATATCAGCCATATCGTCGTAGTATTCGTGGATGTTGTTCATATCTGTTTCCCTCTGTTTTTAAGTATATTTTCTGACTTAGCCGCCCGTGTTAGGCGGCTATTTGTAAAAATAGACTTAAGCTAACCAATTGCGACGGCGCAACTGCACTAACCTAAATATTTGTTTTCGGCAAACTTCAAGTAAGTCAACTGCTAAGCTCAGGTTTAGTTTGACAAACTTCATATGTGAAGTGGGTATCAAGCCGTTAATCTCTTCAAGCAACCCTTGACAAGCTGAAATAGTCTCACAAAACTTAGGACTTTTAACCAAGTTTTCTACCTCTTCAATCCAACCGAAATCTACGTTTTTAGTTTTCATTTTCGCACAAATTTGTAAATGTACTTTCCTCCTTTAGGCATCACACCCCAACCTAAAGCTCTCACATCCATCTGAAGTTGATCGGGTTTAACTTTAGGTATTAACCCCGATTCTGCGTGAGAATCCATTCTTTCTTTTAGGCTTTTAGGGTCTACCTCAACCAAAATACTGGGTGGACTTGATGCCCATTCCTTATGTGGAATTCCCGACAATTCAGCTAAGGTGTCATTCAGGATAGTTTCGTAAATCCCCTCTTTTGAGTTTTCCCGAAACTCAAAATATCCCTCAAAAAAAGTTAAAGCTTCACTTAGGGAACCCCACACACCCGTAGACAGACCAGAAGCTATTACATCCACAACTAGCTTCCACTGTTGTAAAGAGTAACTAGACGGTAATTCGTCTTGCACCTTAAATTGAAATTCGTCGTGTAAGTCCCAGCTTAAAGGATTGTTCCAAAACTTACTTAACTCTTTTTTCAGGGAGTTAATAGCTAATTTGTCAGGATTTTTTAAACCCTTCAAGCTCAAACCTGACTTAAACTTGATAGTCAACAACCGTCTTTTTATTTCACTACTACCAATTCGCCAAACAGTAGTAAAAACTTTCGGGCAAAACACGTAGAAAGGTATATTTTGCCCTTTCCCGTTAGAGATGCTTTGTTTGTCTGTGTACCTGTCGTATCCATTGAGAAGTGCGGTCAATACGTCTCTCTCTTCAAAGAACTCACTGTCAGCATTGTCGAGTAGATAGAAACAGTTCTTTTCAGTCGAAAAAGTATTAGGGTCTACCCATCGAATCTGATTGATATCATTCTTGATACTGGCGGCGGTTGAACGGGCATTAAGAATGCTACCTGTCACGCGAGAAAAAACCTTGATACATTCACTCTTCCCGGAACCCGGTTCACCTCTTAACTCAAGTATGGGAAGGATATCACACAGAACACTAGGGGTAGAAGCGTAAGCCGCAAGCAGTGGGTAAGCAATTTCAGGGTTGGGAATTGCAACGGTTAAACGAAAAAGGTTTTCAATTTTTTTACCAATTGATTCACCTTCAATCAGAAGTTTATTGCTATCGTCCTGTTTCAATCTTTTGAGCCTCGCATACTTACCTATATCTAACTCGTCACTTCCCGTAGTCTCCTGTCCTTCCTCGGTAGGGTTTTGTAAAGCTTGCTGGATTTCTGGTGGTAATTCTTTTTCCGTCATTTCCACATTCTCGCAATCAGTCCAAGTGTTTTAATGAGTGCTTGCTGCTCCTCTATACCTTCTGGGGTGGATTGTTTGATTGCGAGTAGCGCTCCTAATTCGTACAAGGAGTTAACTGCATAATCTTTGCCTAAGTGTCGTTTGGCAAACTCCCACCTTGCCTCTAGTTTCTCGCTTTCGCTTTCAGGTTTTTGGTAAGTTTTCCCACCACTAGAATTTGAAGAAGCAACGGACAAAACGACTTTGTCCGTGTCGGTTAACTGGTTAAAATCTACTTTAACGGCAGCAATTGTGTTTTTAACCCTAGCTTCCCAGAAAGCTATTACCGTTTCTTCTTGAGGAACTTTCATGTCCTCCAGAAACTGAGGTGCTACATAAGGTGCGATAACTGCCGAAACACAATCCCCGTCAATGTTCTTTAAAACATCTTTAGCGAACCCATAAAGGTAATTTTCACTAGGCTCTACTTCTTTGTCCTCAAATTTTTTCGTTTCATTATTCCAAGTAGGCTTTTTGTCTTTGTAAAAACTCAAAAGAACTTTTTGCCCGTCAACTTTCCAAGTTTTGTCTTTAGAGTTCTCTATTCCGACACACTGAGATGACAGAACTCCATAAAAGCTCACGTATTTGTCATCTACGGCGTAACACGCCTCTGTAAAAACAATCCGATCGTGAATGCTCACTCGGTCGGATACAACAAATAGACGATGAGGTTTGTTGTCTTTGCCTTCGTAAAAACTTATGGTCATTTTTTTTGGTGGTAGTTGAATTGTCCGTGAGTGTATTTCTGAGCTTAGCCGCCCGTGTTAGGCGGCTATTTGTAAAAATGGACTTAAACGAAGAGACGATTCTTACAAAACATTCGGAACAGTTCGCGGGCGTTTTCTTCCGAGGGCTGTTCTTGGCAGTATTCGAGAAAGTCAAGTATAGTCTCAGCCAGCAAGTCAGTTAATTCGGTTTCGTTGGAACCTACAAGCCAACCCTGTCTAACCCCGTCAAACAAGAGCTGATAAAACTCTTTGAGAAAGCAATACTTGATGTAATTCACATCGTAGTGAATAAATCTTTTTTTGGCTGTTGCCGTTTTGGGGCTTTCAATTTTGAGAAATGACCCTTTGAACTGAATCATTCCATCTTCTTGAAGCATCTCAATTTGAGGTGAGATAAGGCTCCGAGTTTCGTGCCAGGGGGTAGTTTCAACTTCCATTGTTTATTCTCCAAAAATTAACTCAAGTTTTTCTTCGAGTGCTGTTGCCAAATGAAATAGAGATGATTTTACTTTACTTGGCAACTTTAATGTTGCGTAGTTACTAGCTACAAAAAGTATCTGTTGCATCGTAATTTTATTAGACGCACACAGCATTAAATGCTTGAGCCGTGCAGAATCAGTCAATATCCCTTTTGGTTCAATTACTAAAAAGTCAAAAGGGATATGTTCCGGTTGCATAGCCCAGTGTCGGACACTTTGTTCAACAACATTTTTGGGTACAACAACCAAATCCGCACGGTAAGTAACTGCTGAACCTAAATCACTTTTTGGAACTACCAAAAAATTTACCTGCGTTAAAAGCTGTAAGTTAATTGGTAGATTGAGTAAAACGATTCTATAGCAGTAATACTCGTGCATCGAATCGAACTGGTAACATCTTTTTAGAATTGAGGAATCTAAGTCTTTTATAAGCCTAAACTCACGAGTTCCAAAAGAACCGTCCCAGTATGCAATGTTTTTAAGCGGGTCATAGTACACCTTTATATTGTTGTACTTGCGCTTCTGTTGGTTCACTATTTCATTTTCAAGATTCGGTTTTTTTGTTCTTAGTTACATTGTGCAGTCAATTTATTTTGTTTTGTTCTCGAAATGTCACAATAATTATTAATAAAGGTTACAATAAATTGACAATGTACACTCAGTGGTTCTATAAAGGTATGAATGACAAATTAAAATCAAAAAGGGATAATGTTCGATTAATCGTTCCCTACAAAACGCAGCTAGACAACAAGTTTGAACCTTACTCAACTTGTAACGTTACGAGTTTGGCCATGTGCTTAGAATATTACGGTGTAGGACTTGTAAGTACTTTCGGCGGTGTCGTCAGGGAGAATAAAAATATTCAACTTGAGGACGAACTTTATCGGTATATGTCTGATAAGGGATTGAATAAACATTACCCCGAGGATTTGGCGAAAGTTGCGCGCATTTATGGGATTAAAGATGATTTCACCGCTTACGGTACTTTCGACCGCTGTAAACAACACTTAAGTAATGGAAATCTCGCAATTATTCACGGTTATTTTACTCAACCGGGTCACATCATCGTTTTAGTAGGGTACGACTCCGATGGGTTTATAGTTCACGATCCATATGGTGAATGGTTCCAGACTGGCTACCGCACGGATTTAAGCGGGGAATATTTACACTACAGCTACGATTTAATAGAGAAAACCTGTGCTTACGATGGTCAGTTCTGGGTTCACTACCTAAGCAAGTAAGTGTATTTCTGAGCTTAGCCGCCTAACACGGGCGGCTATTTGTGAAAATGAAGACAAAAGGAAAGCTAGATTCACACTATACGCATGATGTGAATCTAGCTTTTTACTTTCCGTGCCGTGCGATCGCTCTAGTTAAAACTCAAGCAATAGGTCGTTTAACTGCTGTCGCGTTGGCGGAAATTGTCCGCCCCGTTCGTAGTGAACTAACAAGCGCTTGTAAGTTACTCCGCTGTTCCAGTCACCAAAATGTTTGGCGTAGGCGTAAATACCTTTATATTTTGCTTCCGCTACCAGTTCAAACCTATCTTTGGGAGCTAGCCGCTCTTTAGTCGAGCGGTAGTGTTGGCTTATTTTTGCGGGGTCGGGTAGTGGCTCGTAGTATTCAGATGCAATATTGTCAACATAATCCAAAACCCGCATGGTGTTGATAGTGGCTGGCATCCAACAAGCTAGCTTGAGTACCGCCCTGGGCGGCAACAAAAAGTTAAGGCTCGGTTTGCCTATCCAGCACAACCCCAGTACAGGTTCTGCATCAGCCAAGTGTGTTTCGGGACACCAAAACATACCGTCCCCCCGCAGTTGGGGGTCAAAGTAACGAATTAAGCGATCGGTAGTTTT
>NZ_JANMZH010000637.1:0-3059 GCF_031383065.1 Microcoleus sp. OTE_8_concoct_300
ACTTTGACTCGCGTTCGGCGTTGACAATGTGTAAGACTATGAGCTAAAATTAGTCAAAAGCCATGCACAGCAGCACTTTCGTTCATGTACCGAAAAGTTGACTAGGGCCCCAACCCCACCTTCCAACTTTGACCTTCACGGACAGGGGCAATTATCAGAGAATAATCGTTGGGTAATCATGGCAAAAATAATTCCGTGGTCAGAATTTGAAGATGAATATGCCGAAAATTTTACAGTATCTACAGGAGCGCCTGCCAAATCATTTAGGATGGCATTGGGGGCATTAATAATTAAAGAAAGGCTAGGAACCAGCGACAAAGAAACGCTAGAACAAATAAGAGAAAACCCATACCTACAATACTTTATAGGCATGACAACCTATAGTGATGCTGCACCATTTGATTCATCCATGTTTGTTCATTTTAGGGAGAGAATAGGAGTCAACCTAGTCAATAAAATTAATGAAAAAATGGTCAAAGAGCAGACCGAAGTGCCAGGAGTTATCGTCGAAAAAAAGCCATCAGAAATAAGTGAACCCAAAAATCAAGGAAAATTAATATTAGATGCAACCTGTACGCCAGCCGACATTAAATATCCAACCGACTTAGGACTATTAAATCAAGCAAGAGAACATACAGAAAAAATCATAGATGCTCTACACAATCAAATTAAGTCACCCGTAAAAAAAAACCGAGGACATATCGAAACCGAGCCAGGAAAGAATACCTAACCATAGCAAAAAAACGCAAACCACGACAAAAAGAAAGAAGAAAAGTAATTAAAAAACAACTGCAATACATCCAAAGAAATTTGGCGAATATAGAGCGAATGGGCGCTCTACAGTTACTGACTAAATCTCATTATAAAATGCTGTTAGTAGTGGCAGAAGTCTACCGTCAACAGTTGTCAATGTATGAAAATAAAGAACATACTATTCCCGACAGAATAGTATGTTTAAAGCAACCACACATCCGCCCCATCGTCAGAGGGAAAGCCGGGAAATCCGTTGAATTCGGGGCAAAACTGTCAGCCAGTTGTCGAAATGGGTACGTATTTTTAGACCGAATTAGTTGGGATAACTTCAACGAATCAGGAGACCTTAAAAGACAAGTAGAAGCATTTAAACAATTTACCGGATTTTATCCTGAATCAATTCATGTAGATCGGATATATCGAACAGAAGAAAATAGAGCTTGGTGCAAAGAACTCGGCATAAGAATGAGTGGTGTCCGTCTAGGAAGACCTCCCAAAAATCTGAGCAAAACAATGAAAAAACAAGCTCAATCAGACGAGAGAATTCGTAACTTAATTGAGGGAAAATTTGGAGAAGCTAAAAGAAGATTTAGCCTCGGTAGAGTGATGGCTAAACTTGATAATACTTCTGAAACAAGCATCGCAATAACTTTTCTGGTGATGAATCTTTCTGCCCTGCTACGGCAGGCTTTTTGGCTTTTTTTCGGTCTATTTCATAACAAAAACCTTTTTTCATGTTTTTTGGCTTCAATCATTGGTAAAAGCTATGTTTCGCCAGAACACAATTGACAAAACTTATATTGCCGAGGAGAACTCGAATTCACTCATCTTTCTAAATGCTGTTTTCTCACTTTTTCAGCAAGCCCCATGTAAACGCCAAAAAACCGCTGCCAGTAATTGGAACCTACATCGCAACGGTTTTTGGTAATCAAACTCGCTATGGGCGAGCAAAATTCATGTACGACAATAATAACCCGATGAACGGGCAGTTTTCAAGTACCCGCAATCTTGTTCGTGTAACCAAGTCAAATCTTTGCCCGCACTGTGGCAAACCAGACTGGTGCTACTCTGTCGGCAATTTGTCTGTTTGCAACCGCGACCAACCGCCCGCTACAGGTTGGGAAGTGACCAATAAATCAGACCAAGACGGTCACTTCTTTTACGCGCCCGTTCAAGAAAAGAAAGCTATTCGCCCCGCACAAACTCGCTACTGGGAATATTCAGACCGCGACGGCTCTCCACTTGTCAGGGTGCGTCGGATTGATTTCGGTGACGGTCGCAAAAAAGATATTAAGCAACAGCACTGGGACAAAGAGAAAAACGACTGGGTAATGGGACTGGGCAAAATTCAACGTGCCACCATACCGATTTACCGCTATGCCGATGTCCAAAAGGCGATCGCAAACGGCGACTACATTGTTATCGTTGATGGCGAGTCGTGTGCGGATGCTCTTTGGGCTTTAGGTTTGGCCGCTACCACCAGCATTGGGGGCGCGGGAAAATGGCGATTGACTGACACAAGCGATTTACAGGGCGCGAAGGTTGTTATTTGCCCTGACCGCGACATACCAGGGATTGAGGATGCGGCCAAAATTTTTGAGCATTTCCCCGAGGCTCAGTGGCTGTACTGCTACCCCGAATCTTGGGCTTGGGACAATCTGCCAAAAAGTCAGGGATTAGATGTCAAAGATTGGATTGATGACAAGAAACTCAATGCCCAGGACCTACTAAATTCTCTAACTCCTCACCCGCGCACGCGAGAACAAGTAGTATGCCAGAAGTATGACAGTAATGCAAACGACTACATTCCAGACACTGCACCGCCTCCAGAGCGAAACTATGTGCAAAAAACTGTCGATGCGCTGTACTCAGACACACCTTGGGTATCGATTGCAGGACAGCTTTTTGAGTTCACCGGGAATCATTACGAGCTGCGATCGGAGGCTACCGAGAAGCGGCGCATCCTTGAGTGGCTCAACACTTACTCTGAATTGGTGAAAGGGAAATATCGCTGCAACCGCGCCAACTCTGCCAGTTTCAAAGAGGTCTACACTTACATACTCTCGGCTGTGGCAGTAGACCTCAATACCATCAATCCTGATGGGTTGAACACTACTAAAGGGGTGCTGAAAATCAATCCCGATGGCTCTCACTCGCTTGCGCCACATGACCCCAAAAATATCTATACCTATGTCGGCTGCACGTATGACCCCGACATTGACCCGACGGATTGCGATCGCCTGTTAGAGTGTCTTGAGCCGGCACAGCGTGAGATATTCCTGAGAACTGCTGCTGCTGCGTTGAAT
>NZ_JANMZH010000639.1:0-1666 GCF_031383065.1 Microcoleus sp. OTE_8_concoct_300
ATTCAACGCAGCAGCAGCAGTTCTCAGGAATATCTCACGCTGTGCCGGCTCAAGACACTCTAACAGGCGATCGCAATCCGTCGGGTCAATGTCGGGGTCATACGTGCAGCCGACATAGGTATAGATATTTTTGGGGTCATGCGGCACAAGCGAGTGAGAGCCATCGGGATTGATTTTCAGTACCCCTTTAGTAGTGTTCAACCCATCAGGATTGATGGTATCGGGGTCTACTGCCACAGCCGAGAGGATGTAAGTGTAGACCTCTTTGAAGCTGGCAGAGTTGGCGCGGTTGCAGCGATATTTCCCCTTCACAAATTCAGAGTAAGTGCTCAACCACTCAAGGATGCGGCGCTTCTCGGTAGCTTCCGATCGCAGCTGGTAATGAGTCCCGGTGAACTCAAAAAGCTGTCCTGCTATCGACGCCCAGTGTCCGCCACAATACAGCGCCTCGACAGCTTTCTGGATGTAGTTTTGCTCTGGAGTCGGTGCAGTGTCGGGGATATAGTCGCTTGCACTACTGTCATACTGCTGGCATACTACTTGTTCTCGCGTGCGCGGGTGACGAGTTAGAGAAATATTAGGGTTTAAATCAGCAATTTTGCGATCGCCTTTCTTAAGCTGTTGCTCCCACTTGGCTAGGGTTGGCGCGCTTGCTACAGCCTCTTTGAAAGCCTCGCCACCGTTAGCTTTGATGAAATCATCCATCCCTTTAAACTGGGTATCCCAAACAGTGATGTGTACCTCACACCCACACTCAACTAATAAGCGGCCAAACTTCAAAATGGCCGCACGGCAAGATGGGTTTGCCGCATAGTCGGAGTCAAAGTCTATGTAGTGAACGGTTCCGGGTTGTGCCCACTCCTTCACAAAGGGTGCTAGTTCCCCATCTTTGCCCCAGTTCCACACACCTGTTAGAGCAATGGTTGCAAGCCCAATAGTCAACCCAGCGCCAGCTTTCTTGACTCCCTCCGTCCAGTAACGGGGGATGGACTTGTCAGCATGAACTTTTGCCCAATAATCTTTATCAGGCATTGCTAGGAAAATGGCGTCGGGTTCCATGCCGCTACCCGTCAGATATTTGCGCGGTTTTGAACCGAATGGCTGATGTGGCTTGTCTGGCTTGCCTTGTCCGTACCAGTTGCTAGCCAGTTTACCAGTTTTCCACTGGACACCTCGACACCACCAGCCCCCCGTTTTAATGAGTTCTTTTGGACGAATGCGCTCGTTGAGTTCTTTGACAGTCAGCGATTCGATGTTGAGACGTGCAATCGCTTCGTCAACCGCTGAACCCTCGCACCATTCGGCGAGATGCTTGCTCGATAAGTATTTTGCGGTGCTTGAAAATTGCCCGTTCATCGGGTTATTATTGTCGTACATGGATTTTGCTCGCCCATAGCGAGTTTGATTACCAAAAACCGTTGCAGCGTAGGTTCCAATTACAAGCAGCGGTTTTTTGGCGTTTATAGTTAGCTGTTGAAAAAATTGAAAGCACAAGTGGAACCAGCTTTTCTGGCGTCAAAAGAATATGACGTTCAAAAGCCAGACTTCCTCGTGCAAATGAGAGCCAGCTTAATGTTATTGGTGGGTTGTATGCACACGCAGTCTCACGGTACTGCCTGTTTCCCGAGCTCTGTTAAACCCGCCTTCCCTACAACTTATTTTGGGG
>NZ_JANMZH010000942.1:0-6378 GCF_031383065.1 Microcoleus sp. OTE_8_concoct_300
AATTCGTAGACTAAATGAAACATTTGCTCTATTCTCCTACCTGATTATACCACAACCATGAGCAAACGTTGAAACGCTTTTTCAAGAAGTCTAATTAAAGCCGTCCTAAAAGGACGGGGCTTGCACCCAAATTTTCGGTCAAAAAAACCACCATTTTATGGTTTTCTGGTTCTTAAGCCTGGATCTTGTGATAATTTAATCGGGAATTTTTCGCGATCGGGCGATCGACTGCTTGTTTCCGTAGCTATTTTTCTGCCACATATCTTATGAATTCACATTTGTCAAGCTCATAAATAACATTAATAATATTAATTAATATTAAATTGCGATTAAGTGTAAAGATTCTTAACCTAACCTTTACTTTTGCGCGCTATGCTGATGCCGGACACCGATATAACGATCGCAGATTTTTTATACCTATGCTTTTTCGTCTCAACTTGATTAATTCAAACCGTCTGACTACGGCAATTTCGGCTATGGCGATCGCCCTGAGTTTAGCAGCTTGCGGCGGTGGCAGCACAACCACAGGCAGCAGCCCCAGCCCCGGCGACACCGCAGCATCCCCCGGCGCATCCCCCGTTGCAGCCACCGGCTCCGGGGAAAACACCAAACTCGCCCTAGCCTCAGACGTAGCCATCACCGCAGCCGGCGCCTCATTCCCCGCCCCTCTGTACCAGCGTTGGTTTCAAGACTTCAACAAAATCAACCCCAAAGTACAAATTAACTATCAATCAGTAGGCAGCGGCGCCGGAGTCGAACAATTTACCAAAGGCACAGTAGACTTTGGGGCCAGCGACACCGCCATGAAAGACGACGAAATCGCCAAAGTTCCAGCAGACAAAGGCGTGATCTTGCTCCCCATGACAGCCGGCAGCATCGTCATCGGCTACAACCTGCCAGACTTACCCGAACTCAAACTGCCCAGAGACGTTTACACAGAAATCTTCCAAGGTAAAATTACCAAGTGGAACGACCCCAAAATTGCAGCAGCCAATCCGGGCGCTACATTGCCAGACCAAGCCATCACCATCGTCCACCGTTCCGACGGTAGCGGTACCACCGCCGTCTTCACCAAACACCTGAGTGCCATCAGCCCCGACTGGAAAAGTGCAGTAGGCGACGGCAAAACAGTACAGTGGCCCGTAGGTGTAGGCGCAAAAGGCAACGAAGGCGTCACAGCCCAAATCCTGCAAACCGCCGGTAGCATCGGCTACGTAGAATACGGCTACGCCAAAAACAACAATCTCAAATTTGCATCGCTACAAAACAAAGCAGGCAGCTTTGTCGCACCTACCGACGAATCAGCTTCTCAAGCTTTAGCAACTGTGCCGCTGCCGGAAAACCTGCGAGCATTTATCGAAGACCCCGAAGGCGCTCAATCCTATCCAATTGTCACCTACACTTGGATGCTCGTCCCCAAAACAGTTACTGACCCCAACAAAGCTAAAGTCATTGAGGCGATGGTTGAATACGGCTTAACTGAAGGTCAAAAAGTTAGTTCCGAATTGGGCTACGTTCCTCTGCCCCAAAACGTTAAAGAAAAAGTAGCCGCGGCCGCTGACGGCATCAGCCCAGACTACAAGATTGAGGTTGCCAAATAGTAATTGTTGACTGTTGACTGTTGACTGTTGACTGTTGACTGTTGTCCGTTGTCAGAGGGAAAAAAGCCCTTCGGCATTGCGCGTGCGGGTAAAAATCAGGAAGAACGAAGAGAGATATTTCTGTGGGGCGGGTTTTACCAGAAATATTTGTTAAAAAGTCAGGGGATTAATAAATCCGCCCCTCTTCTATGTAACAATCGGTGCATCTGTGTAGGGGCGGGTTTCACAAACCATAATTGCCTAAAATCAATAATTTGATAAACCCGCCCCCGCTTGGGCGGTAAATCGCCATCTACCTCTTTCAAAATACAATGGGTGGGTGTGACCAGAAATACTTGTTGAAAAGTTAGGTTAGGTGATGAATCAACCCGCCCCTATGTGATTTTATTTATGGTCTTTCTTTCTGCTTCCTTCTAGCTTTTTCCGAAACAGGCTATTTTCCGCTACTATATATTTGGTTTTTTTTTCTATGATTTCAGATAATAACAGCGCTCAATCACAGAGCCGATCGCGCTCTCAAGCTGAAAAATCCTTAGACCAAGGCTTTATCTGGCTGACTAGGATTTTGGGAATAGGAGTTGGTGTAATTTTGCTGGTAATCGCCCTCACCGTTGCTTACAGGGCTTTACCTGCGATTCAACAGTACGGTTTGGGCTTTCTGTTTGGCAGTAGCTGGAATCCGGTTAAAGAAGAGTACGGCGCGCTGCCGATGATTTACGGGACGATCGTCAGTTCGGCGATCGCGCTCCTAATTGCGGTACCATTAGGAGTAGGGACTGCCATCTTCTTGAGTGAAGATTTTTTGCCGCTGCCAGTGCGCACAGCTTTAGTTTTTTTAGTAGAACTTTTAGCTGCCATTCCCAGCGTAGTCTACGGTTTGTGGGGAATTGCTGTATTGATTCCCATTATTAGCACTGTCGGAAAGTTTCTCAACAGTAACTTCGGATGGCTGCCGATTTTTAGCACTCCGCCAGTCGGCCCGGGAATGTTACCAGCCGGAGTAATTTTGGGAATCATGACTTTGCCCATTATTACTGCTATCTCCCGCGACTCTTTAGCAAGTCTCCCGCCCGAATTGCGACAAGCATCTCTAGGTTTGGGAGCAACTCCCTGGACAACCATTTTTAGGGTACTCGTACCGGCGGCTTTTTCCGGCATTGTCGGCGGAATTATGCTCGGGCTCGGTCGCGCGATGGGAGAAACAATGGCCGCAACTCTGTTAATTGGCAATTCCAATCAGTTAAGTGCTTCTGTGCTAGCTCCTGCAAATACTATTGCTTCTTTGATGGCAAATCAATTTGCCGAAGCTTCGGGATTGCAAGTGGCGGCTCTGATGTACACGGGGCTAATTCTATTTATTCTGACGCTGATTGTTAATATTTTGGCAGAGTGGATTGTTTCTCAAGTAAGAGCCAAGTACAACTAGAAGTTGGCCGCAATTTCCTACATAGTTTTAGTTTATGTCAAATAGCGTCTCCGATGAGAATCCTTTGGTATCGAAAACAGGCAGTTTGAAGAAGGTTAAAAACAGCCCGCAAGCGCTGTTTAGTCTGGGGATGACTGTACTGGCTGGATCTGCTTTGGCAATCACTCTGCTGCCTTTGTTTGCAGTGCTTTCCTATGTCACCGTACAAGGTTTCAATCGCCTGAATTTAGACTTGTTTACCAAGCTGCCACCGCCGCCCGGACTATCGGGAGGCGGTATTGCTAATGCAATTCTCGGTACATTGATGACGGTGGGAATTGCTTCTTTGATTGCTGTTCCTTTTGGTGTATTGGCAGCAGTTTATTTGTCGGAATTCAGCAGCGGGCAAATCGCTCGCTGGGTGCGCTTTGCTACTAATGTCCTCAGCGGCGTTCCTTCGATTATTGCAGGGGTATTTGCCTACGGTTTGTTCGTGGTAAATATGGGAGGTTTTTCGGCAATTGCAGGGGGCGCGGCGCTGGCTGTGCTGATGTTGCCGACGATTGTGCGGACTACTGACGAAGCTCTACAAATCGTCCCGCAAGATATTAGATGGGCGTCGGTTGGTGTGGGTGCTTCTAATTATCAGACGGTGTTGCAGGTGGTTTTGCCTGCGGCAATTCCGGCTATTTTAACGGGTGTGACTCTGGCAATTGCTCGCGCGGCTGGAGAAACTGCTCCTTTGATTTTCACGGCGCTCAATTCGCCTTTTTGGCCGGCAGGATTTGATAAGCCAACTCCGAGTCTTTCGGTTTTGGTGTACAACTTTGCAACGGTTCCTTTTAAGGCCCAGAAAGAATTGGCTTGGGCTGCATCTTTGATTTTGGTGTTTATGGTTTTATTGACGAGTATTCTTTCTCGCTGGGCTACTCACAAAAAAGTGTATTAATCAGTTGACAGTTGACAGTTGACAGTTGACAGTTGACAGTTGTTATTGGTCATTTGTCATTTGTCATTTGTCATGGGTCATGGGTCATTTGTAAAATTTGAGAGGATTGTTACCTGTATGATGATGGATTTAGACAACCAAACGGAAACAGTTTTACGGACAGAAAACATCAATATTTTTTACGGCGATTTTCACGCGGTTAAAAATGTTTCTATGGAGATTCCTAAAAATCGCATTACTGCCTTGATTGGGCCGTCTGGCTGCGGTAAAAGTACAATTCTGCGATGTTTTAACCGCCTCAACGATTTAGTTAACGGTTTTCGTTTAGAGGGTAGAATTGATTACCACGGTCAAAATCTTTACGATCCTGATATTGATGCTGTGGCGGTGCGCCGCAAGATTGGGATGGTGTTTCAAAAGCCGAATCCTTTCCCGAAGTCGATTTATGACAATATTGCTTACGGTGCGAGGGTGAACAATTATAAGGGGGATATGGATGAGCTGGTGGAAAAGTCGCTCAGCCAAGCTTATTTGTGGGATGAGGTGAAGGATAAGTTGAAGCAAAGCGGTTTTTCACTTTCGGGTGGTCAGCAGCAGCGTTTGTGTATTGCTAGGGCGATCGCGATTAATCCTGATGTAGTGTTAATGGATGAACCTTGCGCTTCTCTTGACCCGATTTCTACGATTAAGATTGAGGAGTTGATGCGGGAACTCAAGGAGAAGTATACAATTGTGATCGTTACTCACAATATGCAGCAGGCTTCTCGGGTTTCTGACCTGACTGCTTTTTTCAATGCTAAACTTTCTGACGATGGGAAGCGGTTTGGCTATCTTGTGGAGTGTGACAAGACAGAGGTAATTTTCCAAACTCCGAAGGAAGAGTCTACTTTAGATTATGTGAGTGGTCGTTTTGGTTGAGTCCCCGACAGGTTGAAGCCTGTCGCTACACAAACTCTCGTCTCTTAAGCTTGAGACTAAAAACATTTAATTTGCTGAGTATGTTAGCGACAAAAAAAACTGCATAAAACTTTTCTGAATTGAGAATCCCGCTTTCTTGGAGAAAGTGGGATTCTGGGTTTTATGTTTAATAGCTCGATCGCACTTTTTGCAGATACAAGCCACTGATTTTTTTGATACTCCCCACTGATGAATCAGGGGGATTCTTGACTAAATCCGGTAGGGACTTTCAAAGGCGTTATCAATGCACCTCTACCCACTCAGATTGGACTCATCCAAACTTTGCGTATACTTTTAGTTTTTTCGTTTTCAGAGTCCATCACTTATGCCAGGTAGGTACGCTCCACATCTTGATATTGCTTGCCAGTTGAATAGGCTTTCTACATAAAGTAGTAGTGGCTTACTGTGCCGGAATTTCACCGAGACTAAGACGTTTCAATGCGTAGATGGTTGTTCTTAATTACTAAACTTATCGTAGCATAAAACTTGAGTTATGCAATCCTTTGTGCAATCATTCTAGGCGACGGTCGTCGCTGCCGCTTTCCTCCCCATGTCCTAAAGCCAAGGGCTTCTCGCTCGCTTTTTTGTGAAGAAATGCTCGAAGAGTTCACATATTCTTCATCCAATGCTTTAACAGGTTTTCTTTGACCATGTTTTGTCGCATAACTTCGAGCAAGTATTCCTGAGCTTGGTCTTGGCTTAACCTTTTGACTTCTTCGCGCAGCACTTGTAGTTTGAACTGCTGTTCCATACTGAGGCTGGTTGTAGGCATATCCATAAATCGCTCCTCCAGTTTGCTGAGATTGATGCGAGATTGATCCGAATGACGTTTCTCCGGATTTGTTGTTTCTCCTACATTGTAAACTATCATAACATTCGCTTGACAATATGTCCAAAGTAGACATTTTGAGACTAATTTGTGTAGCAAAAGTACATCTAAGTGGGGGGAGCCTTATCATAAAAAGGCGTAAACACCGGGAAGCCTAAGCCAAAGGAGCTAGTTCGTATGGATGCAATGGAGTTTTTTCAAAGCAGCGCTGGGGAGTGGCGATCGCAGCGCAGCACTCACCACCTCGCTTTCCGCCAAGCGGAGATTGGGGATTCAAATATTCAGGTAACGGCGCTGGGTGCGGATGACGCGCGAATCGCCGAGATTTGCAAGATGCACGAAGTCGATCCGAGCCGGGCTGCTGGGGGGGCTTTTGTGACTTGGCACGGCTCGATGGCCTGGGATAAGGATGATGAGAATCATAAAGGGTCTACGGTGTTCGCGATCGTCCCCGATCCTGAAAATCCGCGGCAGGGTTTGATGTTGCGGGAACGGGGCTATGCGGAAATTGTGCCGGTGGCTGGCCGTTTTGAGATGGATGATGAGGATGGGCTGCTGCTGATTACGGAATACGAGACGATGAGTTCGATCGAGCGTTTCTGGTTTGCTAATCCGAACGTGCGGATGCGGACGAGTA
>NZ_JANMZH010000677.1:0-8129 GCF_031383065.1 Microcoleus sp. OTE_8_concoct_300
AAAACTACCACTTTTTTGGGGGTGGGGCGCCCCGCCCTACCTTTTTGGCGGGGGGGCACGCCCATCCCACAATAACAATTAAAATTGTAAGTTATTTAATTCGCGATCCTTATTGATGCTAGGAGTTAGGCAGAAACCGGGTCGATCGCACAATATAGAAACCAGGTCGATCACTCTCAACAGGTTATTGATGCTAGAACGAATGGCAGCAACCGGGTCGATCGCACACTCATAGGCGGGCGTCAAAGCAGGTGACGATCGCGCTTCGCTTTGAAGACGATCGTCACCTGTAGAAATGCGCCCTGATGCATGGAGAATAGCGGACTCGAACCGCTGGCCTCTGCGGTGCGATCGCAGCGCTCTACCAACTGAGCTAATTCCCCTGATTGAGTTTTAATTTAGCATTTTAGATGCGGGATGGACGAATCTAAAAGGCTTACAGGTCTCGCTTGCTCTCACCTTCGCAGACCGTGACCTACGTTAGCACGTAACTGCTAAAAACGTCAAGTGTTTTCCGCAGCCGGCTCAGTGCGGGCGATCGAGCAAAGTTCGGCCACTCTGTCTAACTCTAAATCAGCAAAATAGTCCACCGTCCAATTAGCTTGGCGCTGGATCATGTGAAACGGGTAAGTGTGAGTCACACCCGCTACCTGAATCCCCGCTTTTTTCGCCGCTTCAATCCCCGCAAAAGTATCTTCTAGCGCCAAACACTCGATCGGTTGCAGATTAAAGTCGGGATATTTCTGGTTGAGAAGTTCCACAGCCAATAGATAGCCGTCGGGTGCTGGTTTGCTCGCCCTCAAGTCGTCGCCTGCGACAATTAACTCAAAGTTTGCTGCCAAACCGGCCCGATCTAACACCAATTCTATATCCGATCGGATTGCGCCGCTAACTACGGCCATTTTCAGTCCGGCGACCCGAATTTTGTCAATAAATTCTGCCAAACCCGGATAAATCGGCAGTTTCTCCAAAGTATCTATTTGAGCTTTGTAAGCTTCGGCCTTGCGCCGCAGCAGCCGATCGAGGTATGTTTCTGTCAGAAATCGTCCCCGGCGCTCGAGAAGTGCGGTAATGCAAGCGCGATCGCTCCTTCCCAAACAAACTTCTCGAAACTCCCCACGTTTGAGCTGGAGATTTTCATCGAGCATCAATTGATCGATTAATTTCTCGTGAATCGGCTCGTCATTAACAATTACACCATTAAAATCAAATAAAACTGCTTTTAGAGTCATTAGTCATTAGTCATTAGGCATTAGTCATTAGTCATTAGTCACTCAACAGTCAACACTCAACAGTCAACAATCAACATTTAATACATCAAGCGGGAGCTGGAATGCCTGGTAAATCGCCATCAAAATCAGGAGCCCGATCGAGCGGATTCCACCCCGTCGCCACCCGCACCTGTTCCACATCTTCCCCAGGCAAAGGTTTCACGCCCTGCGTCACCTGATTCGTCCACCAGTGTTCGTGAGTTTGCACCGCCGCGAATCCAGCCGCCCCCGCCCAAGCATCGAGGCTGCCAGCCACGTAAGACTTTATATAAGGATCTTCCAGCATATCAGTCAGCCACTCTGTGTGCCGCAAAGTTTTTTGGCTTCCATCCAAAATTGCCATTTGTCCCCCAACCTTCAGCAGTCGGAAGCTTTCTCGCAAAATTGCCCGCGATACAGCAGGCGGCATCTCGTGAAACAGGAAGGAAGCTGCGACTAAATCGAAGCTGGCATCGCCAAAAGCAACGCTTTCGGCCGATGAGTGCAACCACTGGATATTTAAGCCGGCTTTTTGCGCTTTCATGCCGGCGACTACCAGCATATAAGGCGACAAGTCCAGCCCGACAACTTCCGCTTCGGGAAAAGCTTGCTTGAGCATGAGCGTTGCCGAACCGGTGCCGCATCCCAAATCGATGATTCGGCGCGGTTTCACCCGTACAGCGTCAATTAAGCCTTGCCTGACGACTGTTTCGTGGGGAGGCAAAACATATTGCGTGATTGGATCGTAGGAAATGGCGGCACTGGGGTTGAGGTAGCCGCCTTTAATGCCGTGAAAGTTTTGGCTGCTGTAATATTCGGGATAAACTAAGTCGGGTTGTCGGTAGCGATCGGCCGCTGTTTCCCAGTCGATACCTTGGTATAGTCGTCCCAGTGCTTCTTCGTCGATCAGCAGTCGCATCACGGGGGCCAAAAAGCCCTGGAAAATTGTATCCTTGTTAACAGCCATAAAACACTCCTTTAACAAAAACTCTTCTAATTTTAGCCAACGGTCGTCAACTTAGCATTAATTAAAACTGTTTGTCCCCTCGAACCTCGAATCTCTTCTCTCTCTCCGTTACCTCCGTTACAAAATCCGTGGGCTTCCTTTCCCACTTCGTTTTTATACCTGTTTCAAAAAAGAATTCAACTAGAGACAAGCTCCCAACGCTTATGTCATCAGTCATTACCAATTCTCAAATCTCAAATCTCAAATCTCAAATCTTAGATCTAAAATCTAAAATCTAAAATCTAAAATTGTTTTACTTTCCGTTACTAATAGGAATTTTTACCACAAACTCCGTGCCGCCGCCCGGAGGCTGAGAAATTTTGATGCTGCCGCCGTGTCCATCCACTACAATTTTGTAGCTAATTGCTAACCCCAAACCAGTGCCTTTGCCCACTGGTTTAGTAGTAAAAAAGGGGTTAAAAATTTGGTCTTTAACGCTGTCGGGAATGCCGGGGCCGTTGTCGGCGATCGCCACTTCCAGAAATTTCCCGCCATTTTCGCGAACTACTCCCGTGGAAATAGTAATAATTTTATCCAGGTCATCGATCTCGTCCAAGGCATCGAGCGCATTGCTCAGCAAGTTCATAAACACCTGATTGAGCTGAGAGGGATAGCACTCGACCGAAGGCACTTGTCCGTAGTTTTTGACTATATCAATTCTATTTTTGATGCGATTGGAGAGCAGCAGCAAGGTATTTTTTAGACCTTCGTTAATGTCCGCCAGCTTTTTGTCAGATTCATCTAGGCGAGAAAAGTTGCGCAAAGAAAGAACTATGCTGCGAATGCGCTCGGTTCCTATTTTCATAGAATTCAATATATGCGGCAAATCTTCCTCGATAAATTCTAACTCGATTTCTTCGGCAAAATCTGCGATTTCCCGGGGCACCTCTGGGAAGGTTTGTTTGTATAAATTCACCAAGTCTAATAAATCTTTAGTATATTGGCTGGTGTGAGGCAAATTAGCCGCAATAAAGTTAACGGGGTTGTTTATTTCGTGCGCTATCCCGGCCACCATTTGACCTAGGGATGACATTTTTTCGCTCTGCACTAAATGAGTTTGAGTTTTTTTCAGTTCATTTAAGGCACTATTGAGCAGTTTTACTTGGTCTTGGGTTTGAGTGTAAAGGTGAGATTGAGTAATTGCGATCGCCAATTGGTCTGCTACAGCTTTTAACAGTTGGATTTCCTCCCGGCTCCAAAGCCAATGACTAGCGTGGCTGCAAATTAAATAACCCTGCGGCTGGTTCTGAGTCTGGACAGGTACGGCTAAATAGCTATTAGCTTTAAGTTCGAGCGGTTGAGTTACACCCTCAGCCCAAGTGTCGCTCGAAAGAATAATTGGCTCGCCTTTGCCGCTCGGTACTAACACATTCCCGACAAAGTAAGGCTCAAACTTTAGGGCTGGTGTCGCAGAATCTGATTGGCAAGATTCCCACAGGATTTGTAACATTTTTTTTTGCGGTTCGTACCAACCAAAAGCCGCCCGTTCTAGGTGCAGCAAATTTACTATTTCTTCGACTGTACTTTGCACGATTTCGTCTAATTCCAGGGAAGCGCGAATGCGTCCGGCAATCCGGTTGAGCATGGCTTCTCGCTCCGCTTGAGCGCGATTATTTTCGGAGCAATAAATTAGCCAAATTGCTGCTAGCATTGCTGGGACGAGCAGTCCGGCGACTCCGGATGTCAGCAAATTTAATGCTTGCAGTTGGGATTCAATATTTTCGCGGGGAATTACTAAAGCCATCGACCAGTTAACTTCCTTGAGGGGAGCGTAGCCTACATACACCCATTTGTTATCTATTTTTACCAGTTCGATGTTCCTCTGGCGGTCGATCATCTGCCGCGTAATTGTGGAGAGTGCGGGGTCTTGTGAATGTAAAAAGCTTGGGGTCAGCCGGTCGGTATTTCCGATTAAATTTTTGTTGGGATGAACAATTGGCACTCCTTGTGAATTGAGCGCAAAAGCATAACTGTCGGAACCGTACTGCAAGCTATTAGCCACAGATGCTACTTTATCTAATTTAATGCCGCCAGAGAGGACTCCAATTACTTGATTGGGAGCGGGAGGCAAGGCCCAAATAGGAGCTGAAATGATGATCGTGGAAACTTTTGTACTGCGGCCGATCAGCGGATCGGAAACGTTGAGCTGCCCAGCCATTGCTTTTTGAAAGTGTTGGCGGTCTTTGCTGTTGGCGCGGTTGCCTAGAGTGTTGATGAATGACCCGTCGGGTTGAGTTAATGACAGGATGAAATACTCTTTTAACCTGTATATTTTTCCTTGCAACTGGGGCTCGACTAATTTCCAATTGAGAGTGCTAACTGTAGGATCGTAAGCAATGGTTTCTATTTCTGCTTTGCGGCTGCTGAGCCAGCGGTCGATTTCGTCGGTGCCTTTTTCTAGTTTTAATAGTGCTATTTCCTTTAAATTGTCGAGGATTAGTCCGCGTACAAAAAAATAGCTAATGCAAGCAGTTGTGCTAATGGTTAAAGCCGTGGTGCCTAGAATTAGCAGGGTCAGCAAATGGCGGCGCTGCCGTCTGTGCTGCCAAAGACTGTGCGCTTGCTGCCACCCTGATTGAGCAGAATTGCTGATGTTTTGCCAAAAGCGGCGCAGCTTTTTTGTTGGGTGCGGCGGCGGCGCAGACACACATCCGGCTGGATTTACTGGGTTTTGCATCATCAAATGTTCCTTTCGATTCAAATTGATCAAACGGCCTTCGTCATTCTGCCGAATTAATATCAGGCAAGTAGTGAGACCAGTTTAAGAAAAGAATGCAACTGTAGCCCATATCCAAACCCTGTTAGTCATCAGTCATTCCCAATTCTTTAATCTAAAATTTCAAAGCTCAAATGGTATGATATCAACTCCGCTAGCTGAGGAATTGTAAAATCGAATCAACAGTCAATACTCAACTATCATTCAGTTTTTCGACAGACAGTTAACAGTCAACAGTCAACAGTCAACAATAATTCCGGTGCAACCGGAATTGATATGACTTGTATTCCTGACTGCAAACAATTATTATTCGGTTCGCGCGCTCACCTTCTATTGTGGCATCAATTTTATATTTCGACCTTCGGTTTACCACTTGAGGTTAGTTCTTTACGATATCTTTAATATCTATATCGTTTCAATAACAAAATAGTTATAAATAACACTGAGAAAATACAGACTTTTTTTTAGCAATGTATTATAATGTATGGCCAAACCCTCTTGACAATTTTACCAATTTGCGCTGGGGTTTCAAGGGGAAATTTTTTCGTCTAAGGCTTTTTTGGCCAAGCGGGTTGCATAAACGGTGAGGGCGATCGTTGCTAGCAAACCAATGCCGTAGAGAGCCCACTCAGCAGTAGTGCGCGATCGCCCTTGCGATCCGAGTGCAGCCAAACTCCCAGCCAGGGAACCGATATAAACATACATGACTGTTCCGGGAATCATGCCGATCCAAGATGCGAAAAAATAGTCTTTTAGAGATACCTGCGTGACTCCAAAAGCATAGTTAAGCAAATTAAACGGAAAAATCGGAGAAAGCCGGGTCAGCAGTACAATTTTCCATCCTTCAGAGGCAACTGCAGAGTCGATCGCCTTAAATTTTTGATTGCCCTCTATCTGTTTGGAAACCCAGTCGCGAGTTAAATACCTTCCTGTTAAAAAAGCGCAAGTTGCGCCTAAAACTGAGCCGATGGAAACACAAACCGCACCGCCAACGACTCCGAACAAAACGCCAGAACCGAGAGTCAGCAAAGAACCGGGGATAAATAAAACCGTTGCTACAATGTAAATTAGAATAAAAGCTGCCGGGCCCCAAGGGCCGAGACTAGCGATCGACTCCAAGGCATTTTTCAGAATTCCTTGGAAGTTAAAAAACTTGGCCGCCACAATCAAAGCCACAGCTAAACCAATCCCTAAAATCAGCTTCCACCTATTTGATGGCGGTGGATTTTCATCGGGCGATCGCGAATCATTCATTACCTAAACTCCCCACTCTACATTGCATACACCCTAAGCTTGGCAGTTGCGCTTTAGCGCTGCAATACTCTGTAATAAAGCGCAACTTTTCCCTTAAATTAAATCAAACTACCGCCGCAGCTAGAACCGCAACCTGCCGTACATCCATAACAATAAGCAGCAGTTTGCACCTCTTGAATCAAATCTAAACTCCCCCATTCGAGCAATTTAGCAGCAGTTATCTTTTCCCCGCTGCCAGTTTTCGCCAGCAGATTTTCCATCTGGTTAAAATCGCAGTCGTAGACATTGCCCAAATAGTCGATCGACAATTCGTTACGGCACATTAAATGTTCCAGAGTACCGGGATTAAAATTATCCTCCAAAAACCCGAGATAAGGCTTGTGGAGTTTCTTATGTTCCAAATGAAACTTAGTCCGTCCCACCGGCAAATTAGTAATCGCGAACAATTGATTAAAACAAATTCCAAAATGTTCGGCTAAATAAACCTTGTAATCTTGCTCTAACTTGCCTTGTTCCGGTGTTAGCGAAAATTTGTCTGTTGCCGGCACTTGTGGATTGTACACCAAATCTACAATTAAATTTGGGTTTTTCCCGTATCCCAACTGATTTAGCTTTTGCAGCGCCCGAATCGAACTGTCAAAAACACCGTTGCCACGCATTTTGTCCACATTGTCAGCTTGGTAGCAGGGAAGCGACGCCACAATTCTGAGTTGGTGCTGCGCGCAATATTCGGGAATATCTTCAAAACCTTTTTCAAAGTAAATCGTCAAATTAGAACGAACAATTACCTCTTTACCTGCCGCCCTGGCAGCTTCCGCTAGCGGTTTAAAACCGTAAAGCATTTCGGGAGCACCGCCGGTGAGGTCAACAGTTTGAATTTGAGGAAAGCGGCGAATGATTTCAATTAATTGGTCGCAAATCTCCGGGGAAAGTTCTTCTGTTCGTGTCGGGCTAGCTTCTACGTGGCAGTGAGTGCAAGCGAGGTTGCAGCGTTTGCCGAGATTTATTTGTAAAACTGTAATCTGCTTTTTAGTTAAAGCTGAGTGAATTTTGTTTTTGAAAGGCGTGACTGCTGTCTGAATCATGTGCTAACCTTTTGGTCTTTGCTCGCAACGAATGTAGAGGCGTTCCAGGGGAACGCCTCTCATAATTTAGCACTAATTCTTTGGATGCGACAGATCCAAATTTTAACAGGTCGCTACAAAGTTAATTGAAACTCACATCTTGCACCCTTATTGAAAACAGGCAAGATGCCTGTTCCACAGGAGAGGAATTTTGTTGTGGAACAGGCATCTTGCCTGTTCATAAAAGGCTTATTGACAATACTACAACTCAGTTAAAACTCACATCTTGCACCATTCTCGCTTAACAGGCAAGATGCCTGTTCCACAGGAGAGGAATTTTGTTGTGGAACAGGCATCTTGCCTGTTCAGAAAAGGCTTATTGACAATACTGCAAGAGCTGAGTTAAAACCGACAAGGCAAGAATTATCATTTTGAGACTAATCTTACTTTAGAGAGTCCACTAATTTTTCAACTCGTGCTTTAATTTCATCTCGAACGCGGTGAAAAGTTTCGATGGGTTGTCCGTCGGGATCGTCGAGTTGCCAATCTTGAAAGATTTCTCGCAATACCCACGCTTCGGGTAAATTCACGCCGCAGCCGCACAGAGAAATTACGGCGTCGTAGTCTTCTGCATTGAATTCGTTTAATGGGTTGGATGTTTGATCGGTGATGTCGATGCCGATTTCTGACATGACTTGAATTGCTGTCGGATGAACTCTGCTTGATTCTAACCCGGAACTGGTGACTCCAATCTTGCCGGCTCCGATGGTTTTAGCGAATCCTTCTGCCATTTGCGATCGGCAGGAGTTTCTTTTGCAAACAAACATTACTTTTTTCAT
>NZ_JANMZH010000687.1:0-2650 GCF_031383065.1 Microcoleus sp. OTE_8_concoct_300
TTTCAGTTCCCCAATCAAAGATTACCTTAACCGCAGAAAGGCCCACAGCGGAAGACGATCGCACTGCTGTTACCCCTGGAGTTCCGTTAATCGCACTTTCGATCGGCAGTGTTACCAAAGACTCGATTTCTTCCGGCGCGAGACCCGGTGCTTCCGTCTGAATTTCGACTTGCGGGGGTGCAAAAGGAGGGAAGACATCAAGGGACATTTGGGGGATGATATACAATGTCCAAAGACTAATAATAATGGTAGCGATAACGACTAGCCAGCGGCGGTTAATTACCCATCTAAGAATTGTGCTGAACATTTTAGGATTTTATAGAGGTGATGACTACCAGCCACCGTTGGGCGATCGACCATTTAACAATAAAATTTAGCAGATATTAAAGGCTCCGACTGCCGTAGCTTTTCCCGCGATTCCTTGGATGAACAGTGTTAAATAGCCATTCTATTTAGCTTGACACCCAAAAATGAAATTAGGATGAAATCTTTTAACTTCCAATCCGGATTCATAAATCATGTAAAATCTAAAATCTCACATATAACCTGGGTTGCTCTTTTTGACAAAGCAGTTTACAATAGTTGGTATGCAAGCACCAAAACACTACTCGCACGCCCCAATCACCGAAGCCTTGATTGATATACAAGTTAAACTTCCACCAGAAGTTAAACTTGACAATTTGGCGCAGGTGTACTCCAGCATTCAGGCTGAGTATCCTCAGCGTGAAGAGGTGTTACTTTTTCAGGGACAAATGATGGCAGGTGCTAGTGTTGGGGCAACAGCCAGCCAATCTCCAATTGGCTATATAGCCTCCCGCGGCGACCAAAAACAAATTCTTCAACTGCGTTTAGATGCTTTCGCATTCAGTCGGCTTGCCCCTTACGACTGTTGGGAAAATTTTCGGGAAGAAGCAAAGCGACTGTGGAATATCTATCAGTCGGTGACACATCCAGAAGCAATTGTTCGTTTAGCACTCAGGTATATTAACAGGCTAGATATTCCTTTACCGATTGGCGATCTCAAAGAGTATTTGAGGACATTTCCGGAAGTTGCCCCTGACTTGCCACAAGGATTAAGTGGCTACTTTATGCAGCTACAAATTCCGCAAGAAAACTTGGGAACAATGCTGGTTATTAATCAAGCAATAGTTCCACCTCCCACACCAGATTGTGTTTCTATAATATTGGATTTAGACCTATTTTTGGAAGGGTATATTCCTCATGATGAAATAGGGCTTTGGCACATTTTAGAACAAATGCACGAACAAAAAAACATAGCTTTTGAAGCTTGCATTACAGAACGCATAAGGGAGTCGATTAACTGATGGCTACAATTACCCCCCTACGTCCTAAGGGCGTTTCACTATCACCAAAATTGCTGGTGTTAGAGCCAAAACCCACAGCTCAATTACAAAGTCCTGAAGGCCGAAAACTTGCAGCACTAGCTGATGAAGTGTTGCGGAATTTAACAGTTGTCAAACAATACTTACAAACTCTAGAAAGCATGGGCGAAATAGACTGGCAGCCAGTACCGCCAAAGCGTTCGGAACGAGTAATGATGCGTGCTCAGTTCAAAGGGCGTAAAAAACCTCTGCCGTATATTTTCGATGAAGAATGATCGTAGAACCTTTCTGGGTGCAGGTGAATGACTCGACTCTCAGGCAAGGTGATTACCTGCCTGGGTGTCTCGTACCAATACCAGTATTTGACCCAACAAATTTTGGAAAAAATAGTGAAATTAAAGACGTACAAATAGAAGTTAATGAACTAGATCTAATTGTTCTCACCCACAGCTGCGATCTGGATAATAAAAAAGTAGCTCAGGTAGTGCTGTGTGTAATTTACCATATTTCAGAATTTGAGGAAAATAACGAAGCATTTAAGAAAAAAGGACAATGGAATGAAGTTTTAAAAGGGAGGACAGAAGGTTTGCACCTGCTGGCATCACCAACGAACCCAGATAATAACAAAGAATCACTGGTTGTAGATTTTAGAGATATCCAAACCTTGCCTTACGAATATGTGTTGAAACACGCTAGTAATTTAAACGATCGCTGGCGATTAAAATCTCCTTACCTAGAACACTTTTCTCAGGCATTTGCACGTTTATTTATGCGAGTTGGTTTACCATCGGCTATTCCGCGTTTTTAAGTCATTTTATGTAGGTTATAATGGCTAGACTAAAGAAAATTTTTACTTTAAACTCTTGGCTTCTGTCTCTTGAGTTTTAACGTGATGGTTGTCATTGTGTAACAGCAATTCATCGTCCCAGGTGGATGCAGAGGCGGAAAAATTATTGTTTCCGGCATTGTTTCCAGAATCCGCTGCTATTGCTGGCAATTTGCGCCGATTTCCCCACAACACGCCGGCTGTGAAAGTTAGAAATGCGATCGCAACTCCTCCCCCTATTCCCGCCCACCATAAAGACACGGGTAAATTATTAAAATTAACCTCTGTTACCTTTGGAGTTGCCTTTTTCTTTTCCTCGTCTTTTGAGGGCTTGCTGCCACCCCGCAAAGATTGTGCGTAAAGTTGAGGTGCTCGCTGCGTTACTATCAAATCTCCCTCGAATAAACCCCTCTTCACTTCAACTAAATCTCCGGCAGTTTGACCGAGTTCAATTTCAACAGCTTGATAAGCATTGCCATTT
>NZ_JANMZH010000716.1:0-11697 GCF_031383065.1 Microcoleus sp. OTE_8_concoct_300
GGACGATCGCGATTCGGTGCGGATACGCTTGGCATTCTGACGACTATGGAGCCCGATCGCCAACCATTTTTCAGCTTGACTGCTTGACACAGCAGAGGTATGATATCATGTCCGGTCGATCGACCTGATTGCTGTAGGGGCGGGTTCACCAATAATATATGCCAAAAACGGACAATCTCACAAACGGGCCCCGGCAATTGTATTATGGGCGATCGATCGGAAATTATACCATTAGTCAGTAGTCATATCAAATCCGGTAGCATCGGAATTATTCATCTCTGTATTCTCTCCCTCTGCGTTCTCTGCGCCCTCTGCGGTTAAATCATTCCGATGCAACCGGAAACGATATCATTAGTTTCAGGGTTCACCCATCGGGGGAAGCTAGAAACCCGGTTTCTACCAGTTTTGCGTTTAGTGACGAGAAATATAGGAAGAAACCGGGTTTCTGAGGTAGCGAGTGCATCCAGGGCTTGCATTTGGAGCTCCTAGTCTGAAACCCTTGATTTTCACGAAGGCCGAGACTCTCCTTTTCTCCTCTTCTCGATCGCCCTAAATCGAAATAATTCTTTACAATAAAAAAGTAACAATCCAATTAACTTTGACAAAATCCCTTGAAAATGCCTGTAAACCAACTTTCTCCAACCACAGCCCCGACGCAAACACCGACACTCGACTTTGACATAGCCATCGTCGGAGGCGGCATAGTCGGGGCCACCTTAGCCAGCGCCTTAAAAGATTCTGGATTAAAAATCGCTATAATTGAAACCCAACTCCCCGCCGCCGCCGCCGCCAAAAAACAAGCCTATGCAATCACCCTGCTATCAGGAATGATCTTAGAAGGTATCGGCGTGTGGCAGCAAATCTTACCGCAAATCACCACCTTCGAGCAAATTAGCCTCTGCGACGGCGACTATCCCGGCGTCGTCGAATTCCACCGCCCAGATTTGGGAAATACTGGCAAATTGCCCGTACCAAAAGCAGCTTTAGGTTACGTTGGCGAGCACGGAGTCATGCTGTCAGCTTTGCAAGAATCTTTGGCAAAAAACCCGAATTTTAGTTGGGTTTGTCCGGCGGAAGTAGTCGAGGTAAAATATTTAACCGATTGCGCCGAAATAGAAGTCAAACAAAACGGCGAAACTCGGACTATTCGCACCAAATTATTAGTCGCAGCCGACGGTTCGCGATCGCGCATCCGCACCGAAGCCAACATTAGCACTCGCGGCTGGAAATACTGGCAATCCTGCGTTGCTATCACTATTAAAGCAGAAAAACCGCACAATGATATCGCTTTTGAGCGCTTTTGGCCGAGCGGCCCGATGGGAGTCTTACCATTACCTGGGAACCGCTGTCAAGTAGTTTGGACAGCACCCCACGCGGAAGCAAAAGCTATGCAACAAATGGATGAAACAGAGTTTTTGACTTTGTTGGAACAGCGCACGGGCGGGCTTTTGGGGCGTTTGGAATTGGAGAGCGATCGCTTTTTGTTTCCGGTGCAGTTAATGCAGAGCGATCGCTACGTTTTGCCCAGATTAGCACTAATTGGCGACGCCGCCCACTGCTGCCATCCCGTGGGCGGCCAGGGATTAAATATGGGCATTCGAGACGCAGGGGCGATCGCCCAAATCTTGCAGCAATCGCACCAAAAAGGCGAAGATATCGGCGATTTGCGAGTATTGAAACGGTATCACAACTGGCGCAAAAAAGAGAATTTAATCGTGTTAGGATTTACCGATTTTCTAGACAGATTATTTTCCAATACTTGGCTGCCAATTGTAGCATTTCGCCGCTTTGGATTGTGGTGTTTGCGGACAATTCCCCCAGTGAGGTTTTTAGCCTTGCGCTTGATGACCGGTTTAATGGGGCGGCCGCCAGAATTAGGCGCTTAGTAAAAATCAAAGAAACCGGTTTTTTCTCGAATCTTCGCACTGTAACGAAGTATCTCGCAAAAACCAGGTTTCTGGCTACTCACCCATCAAACTAAATTCATCAATGACTGGTATATAATTAAGATTGAACAAAGCCGACTCAAAGCTATGTCAAGTACAGCCCAAACGGAGGAAAAGAAACAATGAATTTAGAGCAAGCAGTTTTAGATAAATTGCGCGAATTGCCCCCGAATCAGCAGCAAGAAGTTTTAGATTTTGCTGAATTTCTTCAGCAAAAAAACCTTCTCAAACGACCTCTAAAAAGCGTCAAAGGAATGTGGGCTAATTTAGATATGGATATCACCGAAGAAGATATTACCGAAGCTAGAAAAGAAATGTGGGGAAACTTTCCTAGAGGGGATATTTAATGACAGCCGTTGTAGCCGACACTCATACAATTATCTGGTATCTGCGGGAGAATGCTCGATTATCACAAACAGCTATGGCTGCTTTGGATACAGCATTAGCAGGAGGCTATTCGATTTATGTGTCCGCGATTTCTGTGGTAGAATTAGGCTATTTAGTGGAAAGGTATCGATTGCCAGAAGAGGCATTTGATCGGTTAATTAATGCCTTGTCCGATCCGGGGACTGGGTTAGCCATCGCCCCTTTGGATTTAATCACAGCACAAACTCTGCGTCAGATTCCCCGCGATGTGGTACCAGATATGCCGGACAGGATTATTGCCGCCACTGCTTTATCTTTGAGTCTTCCGTTAGTCACCCGCGACGCAAAAATTCAAGCAGTAACAACTATTCAGACAATTTGGTGAATATGAGGGGAATTTACCATGCAAGAAACTGAGTGGGAGTTTGCGGAAATCTGGGCCGATACTCTGATATCTCCGCCTTATATTTTGATGTTAGTTAAGGAAATTTCAGGAAAATTTTGCATCCACAACCCGGCACAAAACTATCAAGTTATCTTTACCAGTGACAATTACGAATCTGCTACAATGTGGCTACTAGAGGATGAATATGAGCGTTTGAATAGTCGGATTTTACGAGAAGTATAAAGAGATGTATCTAATAGGGATTTGATTGTGTCACCAAACTTCATTCCCCACAGCAACTCCACTATCAATCTCAGTATGAAGATTTTCTGGGGTAATCGCTTCCACTAACTCCTCAAGGGAATATCGCCGACGAGTTATAGGCTCGAGCGTCAGCCTACCATCTCTCGACACAAGCTGCACTTGGGAACCTTGAGCTAAGTTAATCTTTTTAGCTAAATGCTGTGGAATCCGAACAGCAAGACTGTTTCCCCATTTGGCGATCGTCCCAACCATAGCCTAATCCTCTAGCTAATGATATTACTCTGAGGACTTCACCCTTTTTTTGAGGATGTATATACAGAGTGTCTACAGTATAGCAACTAATAGTAAAGAAACCGGGTTTTTACGATTTTTGCCGACAGTAACGAAGTCTGTCGCAAAAACCCGGTTTCTGGCCACCCACCCATCAAAATCAATAGCCGTTGTTTTTTCGTTGGGTTTACGTTAGGATATAGTAAAGAGGTGAAACTATGCCGATTACAAATAAAAAATTTAGGTTGCGAAGCGGTGCAAATTGGACATCGTTTGAGAAGTTTCGTTTGCAGGGCGCAGAAGCACTCAGTTCGATCGCCAATGGTGTCATTGCTACTCTCCAGACAAAAACAGGACAGTACCGCATTATTGAGGAACGTGACTTTCAAGCAATGTATGGACTAGCCCGTGATGTCGATCGGCTAAGGGGAGGATTGCGTGTCGTCATCTTGGCTGTGCGGGCGGCACAAAAACACCCCGATCCAGAGAATCTTAATCTACTTGCTGAAGCAGTTGCTATGCTGGGAGATATGCCTGAGCTTCCTAACCGCAATAGCTTCGATGGATTAGTTCCAGAGAATTTCGACTTGGATGAGGATGATGAAGTGATGCTTGACTCTGATGAAATTGAGCGTCCTTTGCAATCTGAGAGTGCGATCGATTTTGATGGAAGATTTGAGAGGGTGTGAGGGAAAGTGAGCGATTTTTCAGATGAGGAGATTTATCGAGAGATTGGTGCGATCGCGAGCCAGTACGATATTCTTAAATGTGAAGAGTGTGCCAAAGCCGTGTTAAAATGGCTGGCAGAAAATAGAATTGCGGGTAAGTTACTCAGACTGAAAACAAGGTTTGATGATGAAGACTTTATCTTGAGCGAACCTATGCTCCAAAAAGGATTGGGTGAATCAATCACAGAAAACGGTACTCACTACGGTGTTGAAGTTCGAGGACGTGTGTTTGATAATCTGTCAGCACAAGGAATGTTTAGGACAGAGTGGGTGAAGGATTTTTCCTGTCCCAGCGATGAGTTTGTTGTGGAAGAGCTAGAAAACTTTGACTAGGAGATTGTTATGAGCGGACTTTTTGAAATTCTGGAGAAAATTAAAGCAAAACCAGGAATGTATATCGGACGAGCTTCTGCGAGCGATCTTTTTATGTTTATAGTCGGTTATAGAACGGCGAGACGGGAGTTGGGATTTGAACCAACAGAAAAGGAAATGGAATTTTATGGCGACTTTCAACCCTGGTTGCAAAAGCGATATGAAGTATCAACATCAGGTTCATGGGCAAGAATAATCGAGTTTTATACTAACAATGAAGAACGAGCCTTTTATCGTTTTTATGAGTTGCTTGATGAGTTTTTGCAGCGAGATAGCCATTCAGAAGTAGTGCAAGTTAAGGAAAAAGTCGGTAAGGTAAAAACTGGATAGTGAATTGTCAAGTTCTGGCCACTCGCGCACAATCAAAGAAACCGGGTTTTTTCCCATCTCTTCGCCTGTAACCAAATATTCTCGAAAAAACCCGGTTTCTGGCCACTCATCGAATCATGGTAAAATAAACATCGGTGTTACTGACAACTCCCCACAATGGAAGAAACCCGCGCCCAAGCTTATCTGCAATTGATTCAGGCACTCCTGAATTGCCCCAACGGTGAGGAACAGCAAATTTTACAGGCTAACTTAGAATTACTGGATCGCGGATTTCTGCAAGCTTGCGAGTTAGTAGCAGAAAACTTGACACAACAAGAACAGGAAAATGCAGCTAGTTTCTTGCGAAATCTGGCCAGTCAGGTAGGGCAGTTCTTGGATATGAACGATGACAAAGATAGCGATCCCTCTGAAGGAGAAAATCCTCAAGAGTATGCAAAATTTATCCTAGAATTATTGCAAGCAGAACAAGATAGCAATAGCGATATAAAAGTAATATACCCCATGCTCGCCGGGCGGCAACATCTCCTCAATGACCGTTTTGCCGAGATTTTACAGCAAGTGGCACAGAATTTTATTGCCGAACATCCCGAAGCAATTGAATCTATTCTAGGCGACATTGGAAACTTGAGTATTCATATTAGTGACTTTCCGCTGGGTAAAAGAGCGAATAATCTTGAAATTACCATTACTGGTTTTCAAATACTTTTAAATAATTCGGAACCGGGAAGCGAAAAATGGGCAGGGACGCAAAATAATCTGGCAAAAGCCTACAGTAACAGAATCAGGGGAGAGAAAGCTCAGAATATCGAAGTTGCGATCGCATCTTACACTGCTGCATTAACCGTCCTCACCCGCGATGCCTTTCCCGAATATTGGGCAACGACGCAAAATAATCTGGCAATTGCCTACAGTGACAGAATCACGGGAGAGAAAGCTCAGAATATCGAAGTTGCGATCGCATCTTACACTGCTGCATTAACCATCTACACCCCCGAGGCCTTTCCCGAAGATTGGGCGATGACGCAAAATAATCTGGCAGCAGCCTACAGTAACAGAATCAGGGGAGAGAAAGCTCAGAATATCGAAGTTGCGATCGCATCTTACACTGCTGCATTATCCGTCTACACCCGCCATGCCTTTCCCGAAAAATGGGCAATGACGCAAAATAATCTGGGAGTTGCCTACCGTAACAGAATCAGGGGAGAGAAAGCTCAGAATATCGAAAATGCGCTCGCATCTTACACTGCTGCATTAGAAGTACGCACCCGCGAAGCTTTTCTCGAAGATTGGGCCCAGACGCAAAATAATCTGGCAGCAGCCTACAGTAACAGAATCAGGGGAGAGAAAGCTCAGAATATCGAAAATGCGCTCGCATCTTACACTGCTGCATTATCCGTCTACACCCGCGAAGCTTTTCCCGAATATTGGGCTATGACGCAAAATAATCTGGCAAATGCCTACAGTGACAGAATCAGGGAAGACAAAGCAGAGAATATCAAACTGGCGATCGCATATTACACTGCTGCATTAACCGTCTACACCCGCGAAGCTTTTCCCGAATATTGGGCTATGACGCAAAATAATCTGGCAGCAGCCTACAGTGACAGAATGAGGGGAGAGAAAGCACAGAATATCGAACTGGCGATCGCACTTTATCACAAGGCTTTAACTATTAGAACTCGCGAGGCTTTCCCACAAGAACATACAGAGACTTTATCTAATTTAGGTAATCTTTACCGAAGTAACCAGCAATGGCAACTCGCTTATGATACCTATGCCCCAGCGATTGAAACAGTAGAATTTTTACGGGGCGAGATTCAATCTGGGGATGAAACCAAACAGAAATTAGCCGAAGAATGGAATAGACTTTATCTAAGAATGGTAGAAGTTTGCATCGAACTGCAACGCTACACCGAAGCTGTGGAATATGCCGAACGCAGCAAAGCCCGCAACCTTGTAGAACTCTTTGCCACCCGCGACATCAAACCCAAAGGCAATATCCCCGAAACTGTTCTCAACGAATTTTCGCGCCTCGGTCGAGAAATTGAGGCCGAACAGCGACAACTGGAAATCGAACAGATAAACCGTAACAGTAATGGTGGCAGAATATTGGGAGAACGCAGCCTCAAAATCGACAGCCTAACCACTAGCCGCGATTCTACTCATCTCACCAAATTGCGTAAACAACTCGATGAATTGATTGCTCATGAAATTACATCAATCGATCCTGATTTTAGCCTAACCCAAAAAGTTAAGCCCATCCTCTACAAAGACATTCAAACTCTGACAGGTGAAAACACCGCTATTCTTGAGTGGTACATCATAGGCGATAAATTTCTAACTTTCATCATCACCCCGCAATCCCCAACACCAATAATCTGGCAATCTTCAACAGCAGACTTTCAAGCCTTGGTAAATTGGGATAACGAGTATCGGAAAGACTACAAAGAGATCAAACCCCAATGGAAGCAAAAACTAGCCTCCCGCCTCCAAAACCTAGCTGAGATTTTGCATCTTGATGAGATTTTAAAGAATATTCCGAAACCGTGCGATCGACTGATTTTAATTCCCCATCGCTTCCTGCATCTTTTCCCTCTTCATGCGTTGCCAATCTCCCACGAAAGGGATTTTGAAAGCGGATGCACCGATGAAATCGATTCTTCTATCACTGTATCCCTGTCCAAATCCGAATCGTGCCTTCTCGACTTATTCCCTGGTGGAGTCAGCTATGCCCCCAGTTGCCAACTACTGCAACAGGCGAAACAGCGACAACGCCCTAATTTCTCTCACCTATTTGCTATTGCCAATCCTACCAAAGACCGCTACTTACTTGAACTGCAAACCGCTAACATCCGTCACAAATTCAAGTCTAATGATTTCTTGGCAAAAGATGATGCTAATAAGAACGCAATTCTAAACGCGAAACTCAGCTTTGCCAACTGCGCCCATTTCGGTTGTCACGGCAAGTTCGAGCCTGACTCGCCTTTGGAATCATCCCTGGTATTCGCCAATAAAGAACGTTTGACACTGTTGGAAATCTTTAATCTTGACCTAAATCAATGTCGTCTTGTCACTCTCTCCGCCTGCGAAACTGGATTGACAGAATCCAAAACCAGCGATGAATATATCGGCTTACCTTTCGGATTTCTCTTAGCAGGTAGCCCTAGTATGGTCAGTACCCTTTGGAAAGTGGATGAACTCGCCAGCACTTTGTTACTAATTCGGTTCTATGAAAACATAAAAACCTTGTCAACTGTTGCTGCTCTCAATGAGGCACAACAATGGCTGCGGAATTTGACCTCAGAGAAGTTGGAAGCCCTATTAAAAGAGCTCCAACCCCAAATCGACCATATATTTGAGCAACTGCCCCCAGGGATACGCAGACGCTTTGTTGATGCTCCTCAGAATGCTGCAAGAGACAGTAAGCGCCAGCCGCTTCCTTTTGCTGAAGCTCATTACTGGGGTGGCTTCACTGCGATAGGTGTTTAGCAATCTTTACAAAACTCGTCCAGATTTTTTTTACTGATGTAAATAATTATCAGTATCAGCAGTCCTGAATATCCCACAACAGGTATTAGTAAAGCCATTACAGTAGACAAACCTTGATTCAATGCGTCTTTAAACGCTGGCGTACAAATATGAGGACGCAATTTCTCGGCTGATTTTTCAAACCAGCTAGGTTCATTCGGGTTTCCTTCACCCAAATTATCATGTAATTCTCCTGTCTCAATAGCGATAGTTTCGGCTGCATATTCTAGCTTGCCTTCACACTCTTCAAGTACATCAAGAGCTTTTAGAGCATCCGGATATTCTTGTAATTGGGAGCGATACTGTTCAATTTCTGCTTGGGTAACGGTAATCATTGGGATAATGGCGATCGAATAAATGAGTAATTCTTATTTTGCCATAATTATTGTACTTCTTTTGTGTAGAAACCCGGCGGTTGAAACTGCGGCTACACAAACAAAGAAACTTCATCCCTTCTTTAGTGCCATTATATTTAGTTGCTTAGGTGGTGGAGTCTTGGGAGGGGTTGCTTTGCTAATTGCTCGTAAAGTGTTAAAACCATCATCCGCGCACACAAGTTTACCTAGTCCCCAAAATCAACTTCCCTCTGGGGATGTGTAATCGCCCTCTGCTTTCTTTGTTAATTACATTTTCGCAGTCATATTCTCGCGACTTACTGATAAATCTGTTTACTCTTTGACAACATCCATCAACTCTTCAATCAAAACATCGAGGGTGCGAGCTATTTTTTGAATTGATGTGATATCAACCGTTGCTAGTCCTTCCGATCGAGCATAGTGCCTGACTGTGCTGTACGGAACCTCCGATCGATCGGCCACATCCTTTAGCGTCCATCCTTTTTCGTCAGCCAACTCTCGGATTCGGAACCTAACTAACCCCATTCTACTTGACAAACGATAAGTATATATCGTTTAATATTTGTAATCACAAAGACGATCGCCCTCAGACCTGATAAATCAAGGGCAATCGCCTCTCTAACCATCCACTTTCGTGGAAAGGATTTTCCTATGATACCAAAAGAACTCACTTATCGCGATCGACTTAAACCTTGGTGTATAATTCGCCAACTCCCAAACTGTCAGCGGTTAACAGTCGCCCGTTTTAGTCGTCGCCCCGATGCCGAATCTTACTTGAATGCACTGCGTCGCTTAATGCCCGCAGTCCCACATACAATTGTTTTCGTAAATGCGCTGTGCGTCAATGAACTCAGCGTGCCCATACAAACACAATTGTCGATCGACAGTTAAACAGTATTTTGTAGGGTGCGGATATGTCAGAAGTTCGATCGCACTTGAGGATATTTGATGGCGACGCACCCTACGGTACTCGATAGACTAGACCTCTTGCAAAAATCCTTTTCATCAATTGATGGGACGGGCTCTTCGGCCCATCCCACAAGAGTTATTTTTTCTTGTGGGATGGGCATCTTGCCCGTCCTATTTATTTTTGCAAGAGGTCTACTTTCTAGAAAAACCACTCAATATAAAACAACTGCCGACAGCCAAAACCGTCAACAGTTGTTTTACATATTCAATGCGGATGGCGAGACTCGAACTCGCAAGGACATAATGCCACACGCACCTCAAGCGTGCGCGTATACCAATTCCGCCACATCCGCTCTTACTGGCAATCTCCGGGATTTTTGCGTTACAAGTTAAAGATTCACAGGTTGAGGTTCCTGACATTTAACTTATGACTTGCCCTTTGACACCGCCGATTTACAATCATAGCACCACTACCAGCAAAATGTAAAATAAATTTTTATGAACAATTTCTGCAAAACCATTATCCAGAACATACCGAAAGGCATTATTGTACAGAATATTGAGTGAATTAAGCAGCGAAGATGGGGTTCTCGAAAATTTTAATCGCTAATCGGGGAGAAATAGCTCTCCGCATATTGCGGACCTGCGAGGAAATGGGGATTGCCACGGTCGCCGTTCACTCCACCGTAGATAAACACGCCTTGCACGTCCAGTTGGCAGACGAAGCCGTTTGCATCGGCCCCCCCACCAGCAGCAAAAGCTATTTAAACATCCCCAACATCATCGCGGCCGCCCTGACGCGCAACGCCGCAGCCATTCACCCGGGCTACGGCTTCCTCGCCGAAAACGCCCGATTTGCCGAAATCTGCGCCGACCATCAAATTACCTTCATCGGCCCTTCTCCGGCAGCCATGCGGGCGATGGGCGACAAATCTACCGCCAAAGAAACCATGCAGCGGGTGAAAGTCCCCACTGTTCCCGGTAGCGAGGGATTGCTGGCGGACGATCGCGAAGCTTTGTCGATCGCCCGCGACATCGGCTATCCTGTGATGATCAAAGCCACCGCCGGCGGTGGAGGCCGCGGCATGAGGCTAGTCAAAGAAGCATCCGAACTCCCCAAACTATTCTCAGCCGCCCAAGGCGAAGCCGATGCAGCCTTCGGCAATCCCGGACTTTACCTCGAAAAATTCATCGAAAGACCCCGCCACATCGAAATCCAAATCCTCGCCGACAACTACGGTAACGTCATCCACCTCGGCGAGAGAGATTGTTCGATTCAGCGCCGGCACCAAAAACTCCTCGAAGAAGCCCCCAGCCCAGCCCTCACCCAGAAACTGCGAGATCAAATGGGTCACGCCGCCGTCGCCGCCGCCAAATCCATCAACTACACAGGTGCCGGCACAGTGGAATTTCTGCTTGACAAATCGGGCAAGTTCTACTTCATGGAAATGAACACTCGCATCCAAGTAGAACATCCCGTCACCGAGATGATTACAGGCCTGGACTTGATAGCCGAACAAATTCGCATCGCCCAAGGAGAAAAACTGCAAATCAAGCAAAACCAAGTAATTCTCAACGGTCACGCGATCGAGTGTCGCATCAATGCTGAAGACCCCGATCGCAATTTCCGCCCTCACCCCGGCAGAATCAGCGGTTATTTGCCTCCCGGTGGTCCCGGCGTGCGGATGGACTCTCACGTCTACACCGATTACGAAATACCCGCTTACTACGATTCTTTAATCGGTAAAGTAATTGTCTGGGGGCGCGATCGACCGACAGCCATCCGCAGGATGAAACGGGCATTGCGGGAATGCGCCATCACCGGCGTCCCCACCACCCTGGGCTTTCACCAAAAAATCCTCGATTCCCCCGAGTTTCTCAGCGGCGAAGTTTACACGAATTTCGTCGAACAGTTCTTGAACCAAAACAGTCATTAGTCAGTAGTCAGTAGTCAGTTGGCAGTAGTCAGTTGGCAGTTGGCAGTAGTCAGTTGGCAGTTGTCAGTTGTCAGTTGTCAGTTGGCAACTAACCCATGCCCCATGCCCCATGCCCCATGCCCCATGCCCCATGCCCCATGCCCCATGCCCCATGCCCCATGCCCGCTGACCAAAGAACGAGACGCAAGCCCCTGGCTTTAGACACGGGGACAAGTCGGTAGCGGTTTCAACCGCCTTCAGTTTTTGATACAATTCAAGCAGCAAGTAAGAACAACCGTCTACGCGAGGAATCATTCTAGTACGGAG
>NZ_JANMZH010000740.1:0-1498 GCF_031383065.1 Microcoleus sp. OTE_8_concoct_300
CCCCAGTACCATTTCTACCAGTTCAGCTTGGCTCAACTGCTCGATTTGGGTTTTTTTCTGCTCTTTGGTGGCTGCGGGCTTTTTCATTCGTTTATTTTACCAGATGCCGTCACTGAAGTTTTTTTGACCTGAATCCTTACGTTCTGGGATTACCCAACTGACAGCGATTAATACGGCAAAAGTCCTCACCATTTTATTATTGGTTGCTTATGCCTTAATTTTTGGCATCAAAGACCTGCGCCAAATCATCTATCTTTGTTTACACATTAGTTATTGTCTGTGGTGGCTTGTTGAGCAATGGTTTTATCCCTTGCGGCGACAACAGATATTCAGCGAACCGATCGGAGTTACTGGCTTCATCTTCAGTCTATTATTTGTCGGTGTTTTTTACTCTTTCCCTGGATATTTAGCCTTCACCAACCCGGAGCCTATTTCTTGGACAGCCGCTGCGGTTGCGCTGCCACTCTTCTTTTTTGGCTCTCTAATCAATGCCACGGCGGACATTCAAAAACTGACGGCCAAGCAGTATGGAGCGGGTTTAGTTAGTGATGGAATTTGGCGCTTTTCCCGCAATATTAACTACTTTGGTGATTTGCTGCGATACTTAAGTTTCAGTGTTGTGGCGGGTTCCATTTGGTCTTATTTACTACCCAGTTTAATTGCTCTACTTTACATACAGCGTATTTTCTCCAAAGAACAGTCAATGTCTCAAAAGTACCAAAACTATCAAGAGTATCAACAAGCCAGCACTCGTCTGATACCCTTTATTTGGTGATATCCAGCAATCTCGGCATCGACTTGAGGCATTCACAATGAACCCCCATTATGAATGCCTTTGTCTGCTCGTAAGTCCTGAAGGAAAGGTCTTTTCACAGGTAGCGACATTTGACGCGAGATAGAGTTGAACAAGTGGCTGATACTCCTGTTATGCTGGCACTCAAGACCGATGTGTCAGCAGTGAATCGATGAGCCGGATTATGGCCGTTTTCTATCAAGCAGGTGGCGTAGGAAAATCAACTCAAGGCGTTTTAAAGTCTTGAACTGCTGCTGCATACCGTTAAGCGGGTACAGGCCAGCCGATCGCCTCTTTGATTCGCCGGCAAAACTCGCAGGCAATCAGCAGTGGCGCTAGTAACGATATGCAATATAGCAATCCGATCTGAGTCTCACAACACAACGCCCTCTTGTCTTCCTAGACTTGTTGTATAGCAAGACTTTCAGATTTTACAGATCTAGAAAATCACTTAGGATTGCTATAGTGATGGGAATAACATATATAGCCCCTGCCTATTTACTATCCTCAAAACGCTCACGCCCAATATGCACCTGCCACTCCACTACTCTGGTAGATTCTGCCAACATACCATCCCGCGCACGGGGGCTGCTGTTAACAATTGTTTGAGCCTCGGACACACTTTCTGCCTGAATTACCCAAAGCCCCGTTCCATCAGGAGGAAAAAACGGGCTTTATTCACAGTAGTATTCCTTTTTCGTGTTG